>JBJORE010000030.1:0-8719 GCA_046049565.1 Actinomycetota bacterium | reverse complement strand
AAATTTGATGTTGTTACTCCAGCCCTGTTCAACGACCTAATGGCAAAGATTCTTGGCGGCGACACCAATCTAAAGAGCATCGTGAAGGGATTCCCGGTTGCCGGAAAATCCGGAACCCTGCTAGGTCGATTTACCGGTGCGAACTCCGAAGCTCGCGGACACGTTTTTGCTAAGACCGGCAGTATCTTCCACGCATACGCTCTGGTTGGTTACATGGACGCCAAAGATGGATCGCGTTTGGCCTTTGCGTTCTTTGGTTCCGGCCCGGCTACTAGCACGGCAACCCGTGCCTCACTCGACACCGTTACCGCTGCCGTCTACGCCTGTGGTCTTCAGTTATCTAATAAGTAGCCTCGATGACCAAGGCGCTGTTCATCATTGACGTGCAGAATGACTTCTGTGAAGGTGGTTCACTAGCTGTTGAAGGTGGGGCAGCTGTCGCTGCGGAGATCTCGAAGTATCTAGCTGAAAATCCTGATGAATTCGACTACGTAATCGCTTCTCGCGATTGGCATGATGCAGGCAGCGACAACGGAGGTCACTTTGCTCCCGAGGGGGAGACTCCAGACTTCGTCAACACCTGGCCGGTTCACTGTGTGAATGGAACCGATGGCGCCGAATACCACCTAAACCTAGAGCAGAGCGCAATCGATTTTCATATTGTCAAAGGAATGGGTAAGCCTTCATATTCCATCTTTGAAGGGCAAACACCCGAAGGCAAGCCGCTAAAAGTTCTTCTTGACGAACTCGCGGTTTCCCAGATTGAAGTGGTTGGTTTAGCCACTGATTACTGCGTCCTTGCGTCCTCGCTCGATGCCAAGAAATCTGGATACGAAGTAAAGGTACTATCAAATTTGATTGCAGGAGTGGCTGAAGAGAGTTCAGCAGCAGCACTAATGCAGTTGTCTAACGCAGGATGTAAGGTCGCCTAATAATGCACAAGCAATTAACCCCTCAAGACGGGCTCAACTATTGGGTTCGCCTCGCCTGGCCATTCCTGCTTTGCTTTGGTCTAACCGTTCCAGGCGTTTACCTAGAGTTGAGCCACTCCGAGATCAGCCCGGTGATCGGGATGTTGGCTTTCGGTGGTGCGGTTGTTGCCGGTGCTTTCATTCTTGGCTGGATCAGTGAAGCCGCCGAACTGGACCTTCGTGGCGGTTTGTCTATCGCCCTGCTCGCAGTAATTGCGATTCTTCCCGAGTATGTTGTGGACTTCTACTTCGCTTTTGCTGCCGGCAGCGATCCTTCGATGGCCCCGTATGCTTCCGCAAACCTAACCGGCGCCAACCGTTTGCTCCTTGGTCTCGGTTGGCCAGCCATGGCGCTTTTCGGTTACCTAGCCTTCCGTAGCGCCGCCAAAAAGAAAAACGAGCTTGTTCCAAAATTTGGTGTGAACTTAGAGAGCGAAACAAGAGTCGACCTAGCGTTCCTAATCGTTGCTTCGCTTATCGCGCTGATCGTGCCAATCACCCAGCAGTTCGATATCTTCACCGGTATCGCTCTGATCATCTTGTTTGTCCTGTACTTGATTAGGGTTTCCAGTCAAGACAAAGAAGAACCAGAGCTAGAAGGTTTACCTGCTCTAGTCGGCGTGCTTCCAAAGTGGGGTCGCCGAGCGTTCTTATTTGTAGCAGCAGTTTTGGCGGCCTTCGTGATCATTGTTGTGGCCGAACCATTTGCTCACTCTCTGATTGAGGCTGGAAAAGCGCTAAACATCAACGAGTTCATCTTGGTGCAGTGGTTGGCTCCGCTAGCTTCGGAGGCGCCCGAGTTTATTGTTGCAATCATGTTTGCCATGCGTGGCAAGCCGGCAATTGGTCTTGCGATTTTGGTTTCCAGCAAAGTCAACCAGTGGACCGCGCTCGCCGGCTCATTGCCTGTCGGTTACCTACTAGGCGGTGGCCAGGGCGCCTTGCCTATGGACCCGGTTCAGGTTGAAGAGTTCACACTCACCATTGCTCAGACGGTGTTCGGCGTGGCCATCTTGCTCAGCCTACGTCTAGGCAAACTTGACGCCATTGCGCTATTTGGTTTGTTCACAATTACATTGGTCTTCCCAGCTCCAGACATTCGAATCTGGGTGGCAGTTCTCTACTTCGTCATTGCCATCCCGCTAATTGTGTTCAGGTTCCGAGAACTGAAGGACACCATCAAGGCGCCATTTCTCAAAGGCTTAAACTAGGTTTATGAAGTCTTTGCGAGTCGCCATTTTTGGCGCGGGTCCTGCCGGTGTCTACGCTGGAAACATATTGTCGAGTTCCTACGAGAACGTAACTATCGATCTATTCGACTCGCTGCCGGCACCTTACGGTTTGATTCGCTACGGAGTTGCACCAGACCACCCGCGCATTAAGGGAATCGTCAACTCACTTCACGAAATGCTCGACTCGGGCAAGATTCGATTCTTTGGAAACGTGGAGTTTGGAAAAGACCTAACCCTCGAAGACATCAAACGTCACTACCACGCGGTTATTTTCGCAACCGGTGCAATCAAGGACGCAAAACTAAACATTCCCGGTGTGGAACTTGAAGGTTCCTACGGAGCCGCCGACTTTGTTTCTTGGTACGACGGCCACCCAGACGTTCCCCGCGTCTGGCCGTTAACCGCAGAAAAGGTTGCAGTGCTTGGCAACGGAAACGTTGCTTTGGATGTTGCTCGCGTTTTGGCCAAGCAAGCCGACGACATGCTCTCTACCGACATCCCAGAGAATGTCTACGAAGGCTTGAAAGCATCGCCGGTTACCGACGTTCATGTCTTTGGTCGCCGAGGACCAGCCGACATCAAGTTCACCCCGATTGAGCTTCGTGAATTAGGAGAAGTCGAAGACGTCGAAATCGTTCTTTATCCAGAAGACTTCCCTGATGGTTGGTTCGATGAGAACGCAGAAGGTGTTACCAACCAGCATCGAGTGATGGCAAGAATTCTAAATTCCTGGTTGGAACGCGAACCGAGCGAAGCCAAACGCCGCCTTCACCTGCACTTCTGGCACCAGCCCAAGGAAATCGTTGGCACCGATGGCAAGGTAAGCGGCATGCGCTTTGAACGCAAGGGTGAAACCCGCGAGTATCCGCTTCAGGCTGTTTACCGAGCAATTGGTTACTGGGGTAGCGAACTTCCAGAGGTTCCTTATGACGACACCAAAGGTGTGATTCGTAACGAAGGCGGTCGGGTTATCGATGAACACGGCAATATGCTCACCGGTATTTACGCGACCGGTTGGATCAAGCGTGGTCCGGTTGGGCTAATTGGGCACACCAAGAGCGATGCCATGGAGACTATCGAAAACCTCGTTGCCGATGTTGACGGTTTGAATGAGCCGAATGAACCAGAACTTAGCCAAGTCCTAGGTTTACTCAAATCCCGCGGGGTTGACTACACCGATTGGGCCGGTTGGCTACGTCTAAATCAGCACGAGCTATCCCTCGGGGCTGCTTTCATCGGACCAATGGTGCGAGAGCGCGTAAAGGTTGTTGACCGAGCTGAACAGGCTCGGATTGCTCATGCATCGGATATCTAAAAGCTCTTTTGCACTCTTGGCCTTAACTGGTCTCCCCCTAGTTCTGGGCCTAATTCTCCAGAGCAACCTACCTTTTATTTTCGGAGCGGCTGTCGGTGCTGGGCTTGCCATCAAGCTGGTTTGGGTTTCGATCAAGGCTCGAGAAATTGGTTCCGACATTCTCGCACTGATCTCGATTGTTGCAACCTCGATAATTTCTGAATGGTTGGCGGGCGCAATCATTGCCCTCATGCTTTCCACTGGCCAAGCTCTCGAATCATGGGCGGCGGGTCGAGCTAGGAGCCAACTGGAAGCGTTGGTGCAACGCGCTCCACGAAGAATTCAACTTGTGGCCGAGGATGGTTCGATTTCCGACAGTGACATTAGGGATGTAAATGTTGGTGACACGTTTCTGGTTAGAACGGGAGAAGTTGTACCGGTCGATGGCCGTTTGATGTCCTCGGCATTTTTCGATGAATCTGCTCTAACAGGAGAACCGCTGCCAAAGTTTCACCTGATTGGCGACGAGATACCTTCTGGCGTTGTAAATGCTGGAGAGCCTGTTCAGTTAGTTGCAACAACTACTTCGGAAACTTCGACCTACTCAGCTCTGGTTCGTTTGGTCGAAAACGCCAAAGCTCACTCGGCTCCAGGAGTGAGACTTGCAAACAAATACGCACTTTGGTTCGTGCCACTTAGCCTTGCAATCGCTCTAGCCACTTGGCTCGTAACCGGGGATGTTAACGCCGCAATCTCAGTGATTGTGGCCGCAACCCCATGTCCGCTGATTTTGGCAATTCCAATCGCAGTTATCTCCGGAATTTCTTCTGCCGCCAAACACGGTGCAATCATCAAGGATGGAGCTGCACTTGAGCAACTCGCTCGTAGCCAGGTGCTACTAGTTGACAAGACGGGAACGCTCACTCACGGTGGCCCCGAAGTAAGTAGAGTTCAAACGGCCCCGGGATGGAAATCCGATCAAATCCTTGAAATAGCTGCCGGGTTAGAGGTAGCCAGCGCCCATGTGCTCGCCAAGGCTGTGGTTCGTGGAGCGCAGGCTAGAGAACTTCTGCCAGCCAAGGCAACCCATGTCAACGAGGTGTTGGGCGAAGGTCTGGTCGGAATGATTGACGGTCACAGCATTCGAGTCGGTCGCCTTCTTGAGCCCGTTCCCGATTGGGTTGAAGTAAATTCCTCTTTGCAAATCTGCATCGACCGCGACGGAGAAGTAATTGGTGTAATCGATTTGGAAGACCCGATTCGAACCGATTCGGTGGAAACAATTCGTCAGCTTCGACTGCTCGGCGTTGAGCGAATTCTGCTAGTAACCGGCGATCGCCGCCCTGCAGCAGAAGCGGTAGGCCTGGCCGTCGGGGTCGATGAAATCTTTGCGGAGTGCCGACCTGAAGACAAACTCGAACTAGTGGCGGCGGAACAGCAAAAGGCCCGTGGCGCAGTACTAGTGGTTGGCGACGGCATCAACGACTCACCAGCTCTGGCAGCCGCCGACGTTGGTGTTGCCATGGGCGCGAGAGGTGCAACCGCCGCTAGTGAGACAGCATCGGTGGTAATCATCGAGGATTCAATCGGTCGACTCGTCGATGCCATTCGCATTTCCCAAGGCGCTCGTAATCGAGCTCTTCAGGCAGCCGCTGTTGGGATGGGCCTTTCGCTCGTAGCAATGATGGCGGGAGCATTCGGTGTGGTCTCAGTAACCCAAAACGCAATTGCGCAAGAGTTCATTGATGCCATTGCAATTCTTTGGGCCTTACTTCCGGCAGTTCGCAAACGCTAGCCTTCTGGCTAGACTTCAAGAGATACAAATAGACTTTAGATTAAGGTGCAGTTCATGAAGTTACAACTGAATTTCAGCAAGAAAATGGCTTCACTTGCCGTGGCTGCGCTGTTGACCCTAACTTTTGTGTCAGTAGACGCCAACACGGCAGCACACGCAGCGGCTAAACCCAAACTCAGTATTGGCAGAGCACTGGTTAACGGTTCTCCACTTGCTCTTGCGATGACGTCGAAGTATAAAAACAAGACGGTAACCATCGAGCTTGGCACAATCGTGAAAAAGAAACTCAAGTATTCACGACTAACTTCCGTGCGCTTGAGTTCCACAGGCAGTGCCACCATCTGCGCTACCCAATTACTGCCTAGTACCTCGGTTTTGCGCGTCAAGTATGGCTCATCGGTGATTACCACAACGAAAACCAAAACACGTGCTTCGATTGCCGCTTGTCCACTGGCAGCTCCAAGCGCCCTGAATTTACAAGATTCCGATGATTCGGGGGTTTCAAACTCCGACAACATCACTAACGCGACTTCCTTGAATCTCGCCGGCACAGCTTTTCCAAACTCAACCGTTGAGTTGTTTGAGAACGGTGTAGCCACCGGAAACACGGCAACCGCTAATACGCTCGGTGCTTTTTATTTCGCCCTCTCGGGACTGAACACTGATGGAGTTCGAAACTACACAACCAAGGCCAGCATCGCTGGGCTTACCTCGGCTGCTTCAGCGGCTCTACCGGTAACCGTTGATCGAACTAAGCCAACTCTGAGTTGGACCTGGGTTGAGAATGAGATCGGAAAATTTAGCACCAGACACATGAACATCGTTCCTTCAGAACCAATTTCAGGGCTAGAGGTCAGCGACATTTTGAAGCCAGACGGTGACGCTTTTACCATGATCGAAATCACGGATTTGGTCAAGACTGGTGAAAACTATGGATTCACAGTTCTTGCTCACGAGTATGAGGCGACCGACCTCAGCTTGAAGATGTTCGCGAATGCGGTAACAGATTTGGCTGGTAATGAATCTGCGGGTACCTACACCTACACAAATGGACTCAACGCCGGTCGCAGGGTGACCTTTTCACCAGAGATCAGGCTTGACTACCTGGCACCACGTTTGGCCTCGGTATATGTAGAACACGTTGATTCAATCGTTGACTACGCGCGCCTAGTGGTCACTTTCGACGAAGAGGTTCCAGCGTTACGTTTATCAAACCTGGAAATTCAAAACTACTATGGCGGCTATTACAACTTCCCTGACCCACCTAGCAGCAGCCACCTTGTGAGCAGCATCTCGCTGGATGGAACGCTTTCTACGCTGGACCGCAGAACCTTCAAGATCAACGTCAGCTCTAGTTGGGAAGAGCGGTTTACCGTGGGTAACGGGTTCGGCGAGTACTGGGCAATCGGCCTTCCAAATCCGGTGGCAGACGAGTATGGCAACCTCATGACAGTTACCATCGAGCCAATCCCAATCGGTGCGTGGAGTTTGTACTAAAGAGTTTTCTCGAGGAAACTTGAGACGTCTTCCATAACTCGTTCATCGATTGAATGACCTAGGGCGTCATAGGTTTTGACCGTGGCCGTTGTGCATCGAGCTAACCAACTTTCGGTTCGCGAAACGGCATCGGCTGAAATCACCTGATCGTTTAGCCCCCGGCAGTAGATCACCCGCGGTTTCGATGTCGCCAAGTCGGAGTCGGCTGGTTGTTTTGCTCCCAAAACAAAACCAGCCAAAATTACCGTCGCCGCAATCCTGCTGGGACGAGTGCGCAATAACTGTGTTGCCATCAGGCCACCCTGCGAGAACCCAATCACTACCAGGGGAGCGTTCGGTGGAAGATTGGCGTCAATCCACTCCCAAATTGTTGTTGTTGAAGGTTCCACATCTTCCTTGTGCGGATTGCCTGGGTCTTTGAGGGGCGCCCAAGCGAAGCCGCCGTTACCAGCTTCTAGAGGCGCTTGAAGCGAAATCCATGGCATCCCAGGCAGAAAAGACATCAGGCTCTGGAGGTCTCGCATGTTCGAACCATAACCATGCAAAAGCAGCGCGATAGGTGATTTCTTGTTCCAAGTAGACAGATTTGAAGAGAGGTATTGGCTGATTCGTAGGTCCATTACAGCCAGTCCAGGTATTCCTCTACCGAGATCTCGAAGATGAGCTCGAGTCCATCTTCTTCATCAATTTGCTCCCCGATTTGAGGAAACTCAAACTTCTTGATGATTGCCATTGATGCCGCATTGTCGGGACTAACCGTATAGCGAAGGAACTTCACACCAGGCTGGTGAGCGGCCCAGTTCCACATTCCAAATAGTGCCTCGCTTGCAAAACCATTGCCCTGCTCGGCGTCGGCGATTCCAATCCCGATCTCAACCATGCCGCGCTCATCGGGGGCGCCGTGAAAGGAGACACTTCCAACCGAGATATTTCTCTCACGGTCAACAATCATTCGGAAATACCAGCGAATGTTTTCAGGTCGCTCTCGCACATCTTTAACACGGTTGGCTCTTGGTAAATCCTCACCAGAGATCACACGGTGTGGATTCTCAAAAGGCCGACTCGCAAAAACGTCATCGCTATGACCGATAGTAAATAGTTCTTCAGCGGTTATACAGTGAAGATCTAATCTCTGTGTCTTGATTAGGTTGTAGTTCTGAGGCATAGCGGTTTCCTAACGATGGTTTAGTGCAGAAACAGTTTGCTTGCGATATTGATTACCGTCTTTGTTGGAGCAAATCGGGTCATTTGAGTCATGATTCTGTTCTGTCCACCCACAACAATTGATGGCGAAGATTTACTTGCGTCTAAAGACTTGAAGGTTGCCTTTATTACGTCACTGACCGGAGCTAACGGCCCAGTTGGCTTGGCATTAGCCACGTTGAAGAATTCCGTTGCTGTCGCACCAGGGTTCACGGCTAGCACTCGAACGTTTGTTCCTTTTACTTCTCCCCACAGGGCTTCGGTGAATGAGCGAACGAACGCCTTTGTGGCCGCATAAACAGCCAGCCCTGGAACCGGCTGGAACGATGCCGTACTGCCAATGTTCACAATCACACCGAAGTCTTTCGCCAGCATGTCTGGAAGCACTGCTGCGGTTAGATCGACCAGTGTGACCACGTTCAACATGATTTCTTGCCGAATCTTGGCGCGGTCTTCTCTGGCCACGCGCTGATTGGTTCCAAACCCTGCGTTGTTAATTAGCACATCGGTGCTGAGTTTCATTTTCTTCAAGCTGTCTAGAAGTTCTTGCCCCGAAGTTGGCTTGGAAAGATCAAGCGCAATCACATCGATTCGCACATCGTTGACGGCCTTGATGTCGGCTGCAATCTTTTCAAGCTGTTTTTGATTTCTGGAAACCAAAACTAGGTTTGCCCCGCGAGCGGCTAGTTCGTGAACATAGCCAAGGCCGATTCCCGAGCTTGCTCCG
>JBJORE010000029.1:0-8724 GCA_046049565.1 Actinomycetota bacterium | reverse complement strand
GGCCATGCGTTCAAAGTCCGACTCAGGTTCGGCGTCCAGGGAAGCAACTGCCATCAGCCCAGCAAGCTTAAGATTGGGAGCTAAAACCACCTTGGATGCAAACCGCAATAGCTGCGATTCTTGCAATCCCCCACGAGCTTCATCATGTGTGAGATTGATCTGAATGAAGACCTCAAGTGGCGAAGATCGGTGTTCGGTTCTTTTGACCAATTCATCCAAGAGAGCGTCTCGATCAAGTGAGTGAATCGAATTTGCAAATTGCAGGGCTTGCTTTACCTTGTTGGTTTGCAGTTGCCCGATCAGATGCCAATTGACTGAATCGCTCTGGGTTTTCTCCTCTAGTTCCAGCGCCTTGGGGGCGGCTTCTTGAACACGATTCTCGCCAAAGTTTCGCTCACCTAGCGCAAATAGTTCCTCGGCAAGAGTGGCGGGATGGTTTTTTGTCACCACAACTAGAGTTGGCTCTTTTCTAACCAACCGGAGACACTCTTCACTGATTTTGTACCTAGTCTCAGCTAGGCGTTCAGCGAGAGTGTTCACTATTTCAAGAAGTCTGGAATGTCCAGGTCATCGCCGAACCCACTTTGCGACTTCTTTGGTTCCTGAGGTAGGTCGATCGCTTCGGTAACTGGCGACACTACGTCGCGGTCGGCTAGGTAGCCGCCGAATGTATCGTCCTGGTCGTTTGATTCTCCAACTGGGAATTCAGCCGGACTCTCGATCACGACCGACTCGGCAACTGGAGCTTCAACATCGATTACTTGAATCTGGTCGGTGTTGGTTCTCATGGTGATTGGCAGAGAAGGTTTACGTACCGGGGTGCCGCCATCGAAGCCGGCAGCAATCACGGTTACACGCATTTCATCACCCAGTGAATCGTCGTATGAAACACCGAAAATGACATTAGCGTTCGGGCTAACTGACTCTTGAATCAAAGCCGAGGCTTCAGAAACCTCGTGAAGCCCCATGTTTCCAGCCGCTTGAATCAGCATGAGAACACCGTGTGCTCCGTCGATACCTGCTTCTAGAAGTGGGTTATTGATTGCCTTTTCGGCGGCCTTGATGTGACGGTCTTCACCCTTGGCACTTCCGATACCCATCAGCGCGGTTCCAGCGTTTTGCATGACCGAGCGTACGTCTGCAAAGTCTAGGTTGATTGCGCCAGGGATAGCGATTAGGTCGGTAATTCCTTGAACACCTGAACGTAAAACATCGTCAGCCACCTTGAGCGCGTTGTCGAGGCTAATGGTCAGATCATCAATGTCCAGAAGGCGCTGGTTTGGAACAACGATAAGTGTGTCTACGTGGTTCTGCAGTTCTTCAATGCCCTTTTGAGCTTGCTGGGCGCGACGTGGGCCCTCCCACTGGAATGGGCGACTAACAACGCCTACTGTTAGTGATCCGGCTTCCTTGGCGATTCTGGCAACGACTGGCGCGGCACCAGTTCCGGTTCCTCCACCTTCACCAGCGGTGACGAAAACCATGTCGGCTCCACGTAGGGCGGCCTCGAGTTCTTCGATGTGTTCTTCGGCCGCACGACGACCAACCTCTGGGTCTGCCCCCGCACCCAAACCGCGAGTAGTCTCTCGACCGATGTCAATTTTCACGTTCGCAGAACTCATGGCAAGCTGTTGCGCATCGGTATTGACTGCGATGAACTCGACGCCGCGCAGTCCCGCTTCGATCATGCGGTTTACCGCGTTGACGCCGGCGCCGCCGACTCCAACAACCTTGATTTCAGCTAGGTAATTCTGCTGCTGTGCCATGAGTAACCTCCATTTTGCGAACCTTAAACCTCACGCTGAACGTTAGGGATGACTCGTGTTTTACTACTGCGCCTAGAAATTACGCTGAAATGTGCCGATTCGATTGGAGGCAGAGTAGGTGTGTCGCACTAAAACACTGAAGGTTGGTTTGGCGAAGAAACGTCAAAGGTTTGGCCATACCGTTTGTCATAGTGCTTCATTAGGGCACTCAGAACCTTTGCTTTTAATGCGGGATCTGAATCATCTCCCCACATAATTCGCTGGTTATAGGTTCGAAGTTGCAAAACCACGTCGTCCTTGGATGTTGCAGAAATCGAAGCCACCTTTGGCAAGAGCTCAAGCGGGATGCTCAGAATCACATTGATTGCCTGCTTGAAGGTTTTCGACGTGCCTGGGTCTCCCGCATTTTCAATGAGCGGAAGCTTGTCAGATCCCTTAGCACGACCCAATTGCACTCCGGCGGCGTCGTAGAGATAAAGAATTTCATTGATCCTTACAACCACAATTGCTGTTCTTTCAACCACCACGACACGAAGCGTACTAGGAGGAAGTGCCACCGCCGAGACCGAATCGATGAGTTGGTATTTACTAAGTTTTGCCGCCAGCTCCTCACTGGTGACCTGAGGCAGCGGCTTGCCCTTTAGGGACTTTAAGTCCTTTTCAATTGCTTCGGCGGAGACTCGGTTGGCTCCAACAATTTCAATTTTGCGCACCGCAAGCAAAGGGGAAAGCACCGCCACCGTAACCAGAATTGCGAGGACGGAAACGGCAGCGATTGATGCAATAAGAACCCGGCGACCAAACTCAACTTTGGGCTTCAATCTAGAAATTGCAGCGCGAGAGTTCTTTTCTTGGATCGAAAGTCGCTTCGACTCTCTTCGAATAAACTGCCGGCTCGGAGCCTTCACTTTAGGCGCTTTCGGAGGAGCCTTTGGAAACAAAGGTACGACGTTTGAAGGTCGCTTTTTCTTAGGAGAACCTGTCCGAGAAGGCGGGCGTTTCAATGGATTAAACCTCTAAGGCTGCAAGCAACTGAGGCACCATGCGATAAACATCTCCGCAGCCCATGGTCACGATAAAGTCACCTTCGGTGGCCAGTGAGGCGGCAACAGCTGGCACATCGTCCCAAAGCGGAACGTAGTGAACTTTGCTAGCATCGGCAAAACTATCCGACACCATTTGACCAGTGACCCCAGGCTCCGGGTCCTCGCGAGCCGCATAAATATCCATGACAACGACCTGATCACTCAGTGCCAAAGCTTCGGCAAATTCCTTGTGCATCAGTCGAGTGCGACTGTAAAGATGAGGTTGGAAAACGGTGATAAGTTTGCCAGCACCCACAACAGCCCTAGCAGCAGTCAGGGCAGCTACAACCTCGGTTGGGTGATGAGCGAAGTCATCGTAGACACTGACTCCGCGACGAACACCGTGCAGTTCAAATCGTCGTTCGGTTCCGCGGAAAGTTGCGATTCCAGCCAACGACTTTGCAGGGTCAAATCCCAAGCCAACCAACACTGCAAAAGCACCGGCCGCATTTACGGCGTTGTGCTCACCGGGGATGTTTAGAGTCGCCGAGTAACTGCCACCAGCGTAACTAATCGAGAAACTAACCTTTGGGCCTGAAGAATCGATCGAAGTTAATTGAACCTCGGCTTCAGGTGACTTACCGAACGAAATGATTCTCTTATCGATTAATAAGTTGCTCACTCGAACCGCACCTGGGTCGTCCGCGCTAATAGCCACGAACTCTTTGGCTCCCTGTGCAAATTTCCCAAACTCAGCTTCGAAAGCCTCTAGCGACCCGTAGTGGTCAAGATGATCTGGGTCAACATTGGTAATTAGGGCGACGGCTGTGTCGTAATGCAGAAAAGAGCCGTCGGATTCATCAGCCTCAATGATGAAAAGGTCATCTCTACCACTTGCACTCGATGCTCCGAGTTCGGCGATTACACCCCCGTTTACGAAACTTGGATCGACACCCATTTTCAATAAACCGGTAATGACCATCCCTGTGCTGGTGGTCTTTCCGTGTGCTCCCGCAACGGCAACCAAGCGATTCTTAGTGGTTAGGTAGGCCAAAGCAGCAGAACGGTGCAAAATCGGAATACCGCGCTCCCCCGCTAAAACGTATTCGGGGTTAGTTGGCCAAAGCGCGGAGGTCACAACAACTGTGTCAGGATTTCCAAGATGAGAGGCGTCATGCCCGATGTGAATGGTTGCACCGAGTTCTCGCAACGCCGCCACATTTGATGTGTCTCGCAAATCTGAGCCGGTCACCTTGTGTCCCATGCCCAAAAGGATTCGAGCGATACCACTCATGCCCGAACCGCCGATGCCGATAAAGTGCACCGTGCCCAAGTCGTCGGGAACTGGCTGTGAAAAATCTGGTTTGATCATTATTTACCTCTGGTCAACACTATTTGGCGCCTTTTGCTTTAGTGAGCAAGACACTGCGAACCAAGTCGTATAAACGCTGCGTACCATCTGAGATGCTGGCTCCACGCGCTGCTAGGGCCATCGTTTTTAGGCGCTTCGAGTTGGAAATCAGTGGGATTACTTCATCACGAACAAAGTCGCTAGTGAATTTGGCATCCTCGACCAGAATTGCTCCCCCAGCCTCGACCAAATCGGCTGCATTGAAACGCTGCTCACCGTTTCCAACTGGATATGGAACGAATACACTGGGTAGACCCGCGCTGCCAAATTCACATACGGTCGAAGCGCCGGATCGACAGACAGCTAGATCGGCAGCGGAAATTGCTAAGTCCATTCGGTCGCAGTATTTGATTCTTACCAGGGACTTAGAACGAACCTCAGGTAGATCAGAATTCGCTCCAATGATGTGAAACACCTGGACCCCGGCTGCATCTAGCGAACTTTTTGCATCATCGATCGCCCGATTTAAACTTCTGGCACCCAACGAACCACCGGTAACCAGAAGGGTTGCGGTGTCTGGGTCCAGGCCCAATGCCACGCGACTATTCGTTTTCGTGTTAGATAGCAGTGCGTTCTCAATTTCCACTCGAAGTGGCATACCGGTAAGTTGAGCATTCACCAACTTTGTGGATTTGAAGGCAACCGCAACGGCAGCGGCATTCCTAGCGCCCAAGCGGTTTGCAAGACCTGGAAGGGCATTGGCTTCATGGATAACGTAAGGCACCTTCGCACGTCTGGCCGCAATGTAGGCTGGCGCACTGGCGTAACCACCAAATCCGACTACTACATCAATCTCGCGTTCGTAAATCATTTTCTCTATCGCAGAGACTGCGCTGAAGAATGCGAACGGAAACTTTAGCGCGTAACCTCCCAATTTCCGCGGAAACGGTAAACGCTCGATTGTGAGAAGTTGGAACCCGCGCTCGGGAACTAATTTAGATTCGAGACCCTCCGCCGTCCCAAGTGCAAACACCTTGGAATCTGCTTCGTCCCGTCGAATCCGTTCGGCCAACGCCAAAAGGGGATTAACGTGCCCACCGGTGCCTCCGCCGGCAAGAAGGTAATTCGTCATCGCTTAGCTCCCACAACACGTAAACGTGGTGTTCGGTAATTGTTACGTTCAATCCCCATAACCATCCCGAGTGCCATCAGGGTCGCAACCATTGAGGTTCCTCCCGATGAAATCAGAGGAAGGTTTACGCCAAGGACAGGAAGCATGGTCAGAACCACAGATATATTTATGAAGGCCTGACCAATAATCCAGAAAGTCACGCCGTAAACCACCAATCGTTCGTAGTGATCTGCCGTCTTTTTGGCAATCTTGAAGAGTGTGATCGCCATGAAAACGAACAGGGTGATAACGGTCAAGGCTCCGATTAGTCCATACTCTTCGCCAATAATCGCGAAGATGAAGTCATTTTGTGCTTCAGGAATCCAACTCCATTTCATTTTGGAGTTTCCCGGACCGACCCCAAACAAACCACCGGCCGCAAAAGCCCATTTGCCGTGCTCTGCCTGCCAGTTGTACTGATTCGGATCTGGTGCATCTGGAAACATCCAAGCCATGATTCGACCTCGACGAGATCCACCGAGTGAAAACATCAGCAGAATTCCACCAACTCCAGCGGCCAGAACCCAAACTAGAAAGCGATTCGGAAGACCGCCCAAAAAGAACATTCCGACGACAAAGACAGCCATGACAATCATGGTTCCCATGTCTTTACTAAGAAAACCAACAAAAAAGAAAATGATTCCGAAGGCTGCAACCGGTGGAATCCAAAACTTTGGTTCGGACCGATCATACGAGCTACGACCGACTAAGAAGCTGGCCACCATCATGATCAGGGCGATCTTTAGAAACTCTGATGGTTGAAACGTACCAATACCTAGGTTTAACCAGTTTCGGTTTCCGTTTACCGACTTTCCAAGCGGAGTGAAGAGAACCAGGAGCTGAGCGATGAATGCGATTCCTGCAATAAGCGGTCCAAGTTTTTTTGCATGTTCGGGTTTTATGTATGCAAACCAAACCAGTGCGATTGCACCGCCAACGAGACCAAATAATTGAGAACGCATTTCACCGAAAGGATTTGCATTGTTTTTCACAGAGTCAACGTACGAAGACGAATAGACCATTAAGGTACCGAACACTGCTAGAAAAATAATTACTAGAAGTAGTGCCTTGAATTCTGGTGATTGTCCTCGGAAAACAGTACCTAGAACACCTTGCAGGTCGGTAAGTTTCCGATCAACAAACAGCTTACTTTTTTCGCTCTTAGCCACTTTGACCCCCGATTAGATTTCGTACCGCGCTCGCAAACTGAGTTCCGCGATCTGCATAGTCTTTGAACTGATCCATCGAGGCACTTGAAGGCGCCAACAAAACCGTATCGCCAGTGGCTGCGAGACTCTGGGACGCCGCGACCGCTCGTTCCATAACATTCTCACCATCACCGATTTCTATCACTGGTACCCCTGGGGCATGCTTGGCAAGGGCAGCTAGTACCGGTTCACGGTCAACACCGATAACTACTGCCGCTTTCAAGACAGTTTTCGACCGTTGGACGAGCGGAGCAATGTCAACGCCCTTAAGTAGTCCGCCAACAATCCAAACCACTGAATCGAAGGATGTTATTGAAGCGGCAGCAGCGTGAGGATTAGTGGCTTTGGAATCATCTACCCAACCGATTCCATCCTGCTCTAAGACCAATTCAATTCGATGTGCGTCAAGTTTGAATGTTGCAATACCTTCGGCGACGGCCGATGCAGGAACACCGTACGCTCTCACCAAGGCGGTTGCCGCAGCAATGTTTTGAAGTAGGTGCTTGGTGACGACCCCAATTTTTTCGACGTCCGAAAACTCGGCCAAACATTCGATTTCCTTGTTACTTCGGTTAGGTGAATAGGCGTTGTCTACCAAAAGCCCATCGGTATAACCGATATTTGAGGCCGCAGGAAATCCCGTAGTGAATCCGATTGCGCGAGCACCTTCTTGAACGTCGGCTTGCTCAACCAGTTTCATGGTGACTTCATCCGCGACATTAAAAACACAGGCAGCTTCGACGTTCTGGTAGATTTTGCCCTTTGCCTCTTTGTAAGCCTCGAACGAGCCATGCCAGTCGATGTGATCCAAATCAATGTTCAATACAGCAGCGGCAAAGGGTTGAATTTTCCCGAGGTAGTGAAGTTGAAAACTAGAAAGCTCAACAACAAGTACATCCAGACCGTCTTCGTTTCGAATGCAGTCCAAGATCGGAGTGCCGATGTTCCCGCAGGCTTCAGATCTAAGTCCGGCTTTTTGAAGGATGTGATTGATCAGTTGAACTGTGGTGGTTTTACCATTGGTGCCCGTAACACAAATCCAATCGGCAGGCCTTCCCACCTTGTCTCGTAAACGCCAGGCTAGATCTATATCGGTCCAAATTGGAATTTCCGCATTTGTAGCCCAACGAATCAATGACGAGTCAGGACGCAGTCCTGGTGAAGTTATAACCAAGTCAGGTGCGTAGGCGACAAGTTTCTCTTGAAATTCGTTCGAATCGACACCGATAAGAGTTTGAGCTCCTAGCACGCTGAGGAGATCTACATATTCGGGTTCGGCTTTTTCCGCCAATACGATGACCTCTGAACCGAGCTCAAGAAGAGTGTCTGCAACTGAGAAACCCGAAACACCTAAACCAAAAACAGCGACTCGGAGATTCTTCCAATCCGAGTGCCAACTATTTAGAGATTCGAGGCTTGGCATGGTTTAGGCATAGGTCCATTCGAGGTAGAAAAACCCAACGCCGGATAGAACGCAGAGGGCACCGATGAGCCAGAATCGAACGACGATGGTTATTTGCTGCCAACCCTTCAACTCAAAATGATGGTGAAGCGGGCTCATCAAAAAAACTCTTCGACCCGTTCCAGTTCGCCACTTAGTGAGCTTGAAGAAGATGCGTTGGATGATTACCGAACCAGTCACGATTACAAAAAGACCACCGATTGGAATAAGCAAAAGTTCGGTACGAGTCAAGATCGCTAACCCAGCCAATGCGCCACCGAGAGCCAATGACCCGGTGTCTCCCATGAAAATCTGCGCTGGAGCTGTATTCCACCAGAGGAATCCGATCAGCGACCCGACAATGGCAGAAGCCACAACGGCCAAATCAAGAGAATCCTTCACCATGTAGCAGTTGTGCAGGTCTGGTGACCGAAAACACGAGTTGTTGAACTGCCAAAACCCAATGACTGCATAGGCGCCAATAGACATAGCCGATGAACCAGTAGCCAAACCATCCAAACCGTCGGCAATGTTGACTCCGTTTGAAGTGGATGCAACTAGGAAATAAATCCAAATCACAAACAAGACAATGCCGATTCCCGTTCCCCAGGCCATCAAGTCGAGTGACGTGTCGCGAGTTACTGAGATTGCTGCTGATGCCGGTGACCAGCCTGAACTATCTTTGATTTGAAGTGCGAGCATTGCAAAGACAACCGCCACGACTCCTTGACCAAGAATCTTGGCCCAGCCGCTGAGACCTAG
>JBJORE010000028.1:0-11695 GCA_046049565.1 Actinomycetota bacterium | reverse complement strand
ACCTACAACAGCACCAGTGCCATGGTTTTCATGGCTGTCGTTCAGATTGTTGGCACATTCTTGTTCTCGCGAAACCCTGAAATTGGGCAGATGAAGATCCCGAAATCGAAACGTCGATTGGGCGGAATTTTGCGAAAGCCAATCGTGGCGGCAACGGTGCTCATCAACCTTTGCCTTGTCGCAACTTTTGGTGGAGCCGAGGTTGGAACCGTTGCTGTGCTTGGTATCGCGCCATCTGGAATCGTAATCGCATCGCTTTCGCTGGGTTCGATCATTGGTGGCTTCGCATTTGGACACCGCGCCAAAACCAAATGGGCTCTTCTCAAGTTCGTGACAATCGTGATGATCGGGTACGCAGCAGTTTTCTTCAACCCAACCGACCTCGTTTGGATCACAATTTGCTGGTTCGTTACCGGTCTAGGTGTGGCACCGGCTTTTGCGACCATGGCTTCCATGATTTCGGTTAGCTTCGGCACAGCAGACAGCGCAGAAGCTTATGGTTGGGCAAACACTGGCCAACTTCTCGGTTACGCCGTTGGTGCTGCAGTAGCAGGTGTCATCATCGATCACGTGGCGCCTGAAGCTGCCTGGTATGTAACCGGTGTTGCTGGCGCATTAGCCGTCTTGGTTGCTCTGCTCACGGTTCGCTTTAATCCACCTCTAGAAAACAAGGACGCCTAATGCCTAACTTTGCTGTGACCTACCACTACACCGACGACGTTGACCTTGTAAACGAAATTAGACCGATTCACCGCGAGTGGCTAGGCGTTCAATTGGCATCCGGTGCGTTGTTAGCGAGCGGTCCGATGGTCAACCGTCCCGCAGCTCTCCTGATTTGGAAAGCTGAATCAATCGAAGCATTGAATTCTCTATTGGATAACGACCCATTCGAAATTGCAGGAGCGATCACCGAACGAACTATCGAAGAATGGAATACAGTCTTCGGTCCTTGGAGTTAGTAAGAGCATGAAGTTAACACTCAACAATGGCAACACAATCGACCAACTCGGTCTTGGCGTATACAAAGTAGCCCAAGAAGAAGCCGTGAAACTCATGCGTGAAGCAGTTGAAGTTGGCTATCGACGTATCGACACAGCGGCGCTTTACGGGAATGAAGCCGAAGTTGGGCAAGGCATTCGTGAATCTGGAGTTGACCGCTCAGAAATTTTTGTGACCACAAAAATTTGGAATGACCGTCAGGGTTACAACGAGTCGCTTAAGGCAATCGACGAATCTCTCAAGCGCCTCGACCTTGGCTACATCGACATGCTTCTCATTCACTGGCCAAGCCCTGCGCAAAATCTTTACCTCGAAACGTGGAAGGCTTTTGAAAAGGTTTTGGACGATGGTTTGGTTCGGAACATTGGCGTTAGTAACTTTCAGTCACATCACCTAAACAATCTTTGGGAAAACTCGGTCGTCAAGCCGACAATCAATCAGATCGAACTTCACCCCTTCTTCCAGCAGGCGGAAGTTCGCAAAGCAAATCAAAAATTAGGCGTGCTAACCGAAGCATGGTCGCCTCTAGCTAGAGCCGGCAAAAACGACAATTCAGTTTTGCTTGAATTAGCAGGAGAAACTGGGAAAACTGTCAGCCAGGTAATCATTCGTTGGCACCTGCAACTTGGAAATCTTGTAATTCCCAAGACCACCCACCGTGCCCGGCTCGAGGAGAACTTCAACGTCTTTGACTTTGCTCTTTCAGACGAACAAATGTTGAAAATGTCTTCGATAGATGAAAACCTTCGCATGGGTCCAAACCCAGACGAGTTTGGATAAAGCATGAAAGTACTAATTACCGGCAGCCACGGGTTAATTGGCACCGAACTTGTTTGGCAGTTGCGCACCCTTGGTCATGAACCAATCGAGTGGAAGCGCGGCACCGTTGTAACTCCGGAAGAACTTGAAACAGTCGATGCAATTGTGAACTTAGCGGGTGCAACTACCGGCAAACTTCCTTGGACGAAAAAGTACAAGCAGGAACTAATTCAGTCGCGCCTAGACACAACCCAAATGTTGGTGGACGCCATCAATGCCTGCAAAAACCCTCCAGGTGTTTTTGTAAGTGGTTCAGCCTCCGGTTTCTACGGTGATACCAAGGCAAACATCGCGAGCGAAGAAACACCAAAGGGAACCGGTTTCCTTAGTGACTTGGCTTACCGGTGGGAAGAAGTTGCTAAACAGGCAAATACCCGAGTTGTAATCATTCGAACCACCATGGTGCTGAGTCGCAAACTCGGAGCGCTAGGGCGCCTTCTGCCGCTCCTTAAGCTTGGAGTCGCCGGTCCGCTCGGTTCGGGCAAGCAGTGGTGGGCTTGGATTTCACTTCCGGACGAAGTGCGGGCAATCATTCACCTTATAAATACAACTTCGACCAATGGTGTTTACAACCTCACTGCTCCAGAGTCGGCTACCTGCAAGCAAATGATCAAGAGTTTGGGTAAGCAACTAAGGCGTCCAACCTTCATCCCAGTGCCGGCGTTCGCGCTTCGTCTTGCTTTTGGCGAAGGCGCTGATGAACTATTGCTTTGCAATCAGAAAATGACAGCTGACAAATTACTGGCAACTGGTTTCGAGTTCCTGCACCCGACCTTGGATGAAGCGACCGCCTGGGTAACAAAAAACCCCGCCGCATAAACGACGGGGTTTTTCAAAAAGAAATTACTTCTTTAGCAGCAGGCTTAGCGGCAGCCTTAGGAGCAGCCTTCTTAGCAACTGGCTTCTTAGCAGCAGGCTTAGCGGCAGCCTTAGGAGCAGCCTTCTTAGCAGCAGGCTTCTTAGCAGCAGGCTTCTTAGCAGCAGGCTTGGTCGCAGCAGCAACCTTCTTCTCTGCGGTTGCTACAGCCTTCTGAGTAGCGGTGCTTGCCTTCTTGACAGTCTTGGTGACAGTAGCTTCTGCCTTCTTGACAGTCTTGGTAACGGTCTTTGCACCCTTAGCTACAGCCTTGGTTGCAACCTTCTTGCCCTTGGCAACGGCACGGCCGGCGTCCTTGGCTAGATCTTCGGCAACATCTACTACGTCTTCTGCAACGTCTTCAGCTGCTTCAGCCAAAACCTTGCCAACGTTCTTGGCGTTCTTTTCGCCACGCTTAACTAGCTTGTTGAAACTTTCCTTGATTCCCAAAATAACTCCTCGATGTATGGGGGTTCTTGCAAGTAAAGGTTACCTGAGGTTTGAGAAATTACCTCTAGGCTCTGCGTGTTAGGAAACTAGCCAACGTGACGGCGACGGCGCAAAATCTCGTCGATATTTGCACTTTCGTCTGAGGTTTCTTCACTGCCAATCGAAACTATGTCGGCAAGTTCGACAACCTCAATCGCACCTGTTTGCAAATAAGACTGTTTCGGAAGCTCATCTGGTTGCCAAGTCTTTTGGTCTGTTTCATTGGCCACCGGAAGTGACCGTTTGATTGGGGCGTTCACTGGAACAACGCGACGCGGTGTGCCCGATAGCAAAGATACATACTTTCGATGTGCTCGAACGGCCAGCAAGGTTGAAACGACTGTGGACACAACCGAACCGATAGCCAGCGGTAATCCATTGGCCGCCACAATTACTTCAAGTACAGCCAGTACCGACACCACAAAAGAAACGGCGGCGAGTGAGGATGCGATGGTACGAACACGCCTCGAGCGCAGAGCCTGCCTGGCGCCTTCGCTCAGTTTTGGAACAGTGGTTTCTTGAGGTGATTCTCGTTCAACAAGTTTGGACTGATCGCCTTTTACAAAAGATGGCAGGAACACTAAAAACCAGATTGCAGCTATCGCCAAGATAGCCAAGCCTCCGGAAGAAATATTCACATATCAACGATATGGAAGAACTTGAGAACTTTGGATATTTGACCCCGCGTGTTTAACGATTCAGATATCGATTTAGTAAACCACCGGGAACTTCTTCCTTGGTGATCGCAAAGACAGAGTGATCACGCCAGGCGTTATTGATATGGATAAACGATTTCTTTGTTCCTTCAAATCGCAAACCCAGTTTTTCCACCACTCGAAGCGAGGCTGTGTTCTCTGGTCGAATGTCAATTTCAATTCGGTGAAGATGAACAAACTGAAACATGTAATCAATAGCAAGCGCGACGGCAATAGGGGTAATTCCCTTACCGGCAACAGTGGGCGAAATCCAATACCCGATGAAAGCCGTACTCGCTGAACCATGCAGAATGTTTGAGACATTGAGCTGACCCACCAACTCGCCGCGATACTCGATAACAAAAGCAATGGCGGATTCATCGTTCATTGAACGCAAAGAACTTCGCACTGAAGCGCGGTAATCGAAGTTTGCAGGCCCTTCGGGATTAGTTGCCTCCCACTTCCTAAACCAATCTCGGTGTTCGAGTTGAATGGCTTCAATTTTCTTCCAATCGCGCATGCGAAGAAGTCGAAGGGTGATGTCTTCGTGAATGAGCGCAAATGTGAATGCCACGATGGCAAGATTAGTCGCATGAGTGCAGAAGCGGTAACCCTAGAAAAGCAAGCTATGCGAGCGAGCGTTCTTGCGCGACGCTCGAGTGGCCACAGCTGCGGTCATTCCCACTCGCAACTACTCATTGATTTCTCTTGGGAGCACCGTGTTAAGTCGGTGGCATGCTTCATTTCATTCGGCGATGAGCCGAACACTAACGTATTTCTGAAGCACTGCCAGTTCAACGATCGAATCACTTTGTATGTTCCAAGAGTAAATGGTGAAGATCTGGAATGGGTTGTCTTTGATGAACAGCAAGCGCGCCACCCGCTGGGGATGAGTGAACCACTTGGAGAGGCAATTGCCCTTTCTGAGGTTGACCTGATGGTTTTACCTGCTCTTGCTGCTGATCGATTTGGCAACCGACTTGGTCGTGGTCGCGGTTTTTATGATCGAGCTCTAACCGAAGTAAAGGCTAAGAAAACTGTTGTGGTTGTGCACGACGATGAACTGGTGAACCGGGTGCCAACTGAGGATCACGACGTTGTCGTTCAGGCAATTTGCACCTGCAGTGAAATCGTTGAAGTTTAGAAGTTAAAATTAGATTGATGCCAACCTACTCATACGCCTGCAAAACTTGCGATCATTCTTTCGATGTTCAGCAAGCGATCACCGAAGATGCCCTCTCACAGTGCCCGAAATGTAAGGGTGAGCTGCGCAAGGTTTTCGGACAAGTGGGCGTAACTTTCAAGGGCACGGGCTTTTACCGAAACGATTCGGGTTCTGCCCCTAAAGGCGACTAGCCCCAGTGCGGCGGCTTGTCGTTTTTGAGTCGCTGGTCGTTTGAGTCGCGAGAATCTCCCCAAGCTGCATCGGTTTCATCGAAACTTGGCTCATCAAACAGGGTTTGAGGTTTACGAGTCACCTGCATTCCAAGTTCGTCACCGATTCGGTTTGCCAGTGCCTGAGGGTCGGAAAAAACTTCCATCGCATGAATACGGATGGTCTTCCACCCCATAGAGGTTAGAAGTGCTGGTCTCAACCGGATTCGTTCGCTTAGGTCCTCGCCAACTAGAGTCCAGTCTGGAAGCATGATTGCCGAATGGGCGCCGAATGAGGCCACCATGGGGATTCTCGGGGTGTAACCCAAAGTCACATGAGCCCCGAGTTTCCTTAGCCGGAGAGCTAAGTCGGCGAGGATTGGATCGCTATCGATTTCCGAATCGATTGGAGTTATCGCCTGTGCGTATTTGAACATTTTGGCGAACTGTTTTGCAGCACCAACCGGCTCCAACGGTAGTGTGTCAGCAGTTAGTGCTGTGACCACGGTCAGTGATTTCCGAGCGCTCACCAACAGGTTAGCGAGAGTTCTTCTGCCGCTGGACATACTTAGTTGCCCAAGCGAATTGGCCGCTTTCCCCTCGGCAAGCACACCAAATCCTGGTGCGAAGATAACTCGATCCGCAACTCGATGAGAAAGAGCCGACAGGGTGGTTACTTCAAATTTTTCGTCTCCGTGTGAGTCGAAGAATTGTTTGAGCTCGGGCAGCTCAAGCACCTTGGCATCCAGCAAGCCGCTGATCCGTTCCGCGTGAACATCCGAGGCGGTTACCAGTAATAGGGAATCGGCCGGATGGTTCTTTGCATGGCGAACGACCACGTCCACGGCTTGAGTGACTTCAGCGTCTGGGCTTTCAGCTAGTGGATCTGCTTTAGAAACAGGCTTGGTTGCTACATGTTCTAGCTCGAAGTTTGGTCGACCAGCGTAATCAGCAGCGGTTGGTTCAAAGATGATTCTGTTCTGATAAAACTCTTTGTTGATAAGTGAGCCAAGGGTTTGGCCGGTTGGTCGCCAGCTCTTCCTCATCGACTCGACTCCGAAGATTCGAGCAACCTTTTCGAAAACCGATTCCGAGATTCCTTCCAATTCAGTAGGAAGCTCATTTGCCTCAAGCTCAAAACCCACCGGCGCTGCAATTGCGCTGTCACCGAAGGCAATCACTTGTTCAGCTCTCAACAGCGCGGAGAGGTTGTCTCCAACATTTGAGCCTGCCGCGTCCAAAATCAGAACGGTATCAAACTGTAGATTCTGGGGAACCTTGCCGGCGATTTCGTATGGAGAGAGCGCAATGGCCGCCAG
Source organism: Actinomycetota bacterium (assembly GCA_046049565.1). GTDB lineage: Bacteria > Actinomycetota > Actinomycetes > Actinomycetales > Microbacteriaceae > Rhodoluna. The sequence goes on along the minus strand of JBJORE010000028.1, from coordinate 5,144 downwards.
GAGGATTCTTGACAGGGAGCCTGATGCTGCTTGGACAGTGCGATACGTAGCCTGCTTTGCCCTTAGTAACTCTTTAAGGGACTCCGTTGAGTCTGGATTCGCCGCAAGAGTTTCCTTCCAATGATGCGCCTGCAATTGATTGAATGCTTGAACTCCGAGTTTTATGAGGTTGGAATCAGCGTCTATGAAATCACTCTCAAGCAGACGAATTCCCGATGCGGAAACTGCCGACAGTTCTGGCTGAAGCTTCAGAAGCAATTCGAATGCCGACTGCCACCAAACCAAGTCGAACTGAGCTGCTAGGTGATCCGAACCAACATGCAGTGCCGCAAAATCGCGATACACGGAATCCAAGCCCGCATTAGATAGTTCTTCCCTGAGCCTGTTTCGCTCGTCCAAATTCTCCAAAGGACCAGTTTCCTCGGCAAGGGTTTTAAGCGCTGAGCCGAACTCGCTCACCGAGAGGTCTAGCAACTTGCTGGAGAGTTCCTCGCTCAGATGTGCTTGCACTCTGGAAAGGTCGGCAATAAAAGTTCGGTAACTGATCACCACATCCGCAATCCCAGAAACATTAGTTGGCACCGCAGCGACATTAGAAACTTCAGTCCACCGCTCACGCTGAGACTTGATTGCCTTCAAGGCGGTGTTGAGATCGGACACCGACATGCCAGCTCGAAGATATTCTTTTGCCAACTTTTTCAGACGTCGCCGCGTTGAACCGGAAACCGAAGCGCCAAATTTTCGCGGACCAGTGGCTTCAATAAGTTCACTCACGTCTCGGTCAAAAACCTCTGGAACAAAACGATCCAGTGTGGCGGCAACCTCGGTTAGGAGATCCAAATACTCACCCTGTTCACGAAGCGACTTTGGGTTCCTGAAGTTTGCACGAACCACAACGTCATCAAGTTTTCTTTGAAGGTTCGGGTACTGGTCGGCATAAAGCTGTTTGGCAAGTTGAACCATTTCGTCAACCTGTGCTTTTTCGGAGAATTTAGCCCCAAACCAAGCGCTGTCTGCCGCTCCGTAGCTGAATAATCCGGCAGTTTCCGCCCTTCCGAGAAGCTCTAGAGCTTCAATGCGGTTACGGAATCGGTTCAAACCAATTTCATCGATGCGAGCAATGCTGGTTGGTGGATTTGGCATCGCTGCCAACTTAGCGAGATTCTCAAAAACCTCCAGAAGAGAAAAACCAACCCTGTCATTGCGCTTAGCCAACTGATCTAAGTAGGCGTTTAGCCTCGAGGCCGTGGCATCACGATGCACCCCGGCGGCCACAAGATCGACCGGCTGAGCCTTTTCATACCGGGAAATTGCGCCGACGATATCTAGCCAAATGTTTGAACTTCGCACCAACAATCCGCCGAGTCCAAGTTGGCCAAGCCGCTCGGCAAGTTCGTTGATTGTCTGACGCCGTGGAGTGACCACACAGACTTTCTTTCCGTCGTGCACAAGCGAGGTGAGTACGTTTACAACCGTCTGGGTGTAGCCAGAACCAGGCAAAGTTTCAACAGCAAAACTGTCTCCACGGGTTGCACGCGCCACAATGCGCTTCTGCGTAGCATCGGCATCGGCTACCAACCTTGGCTCTTCGAGCACCTCTGCAGAATTATCTGGAACCTCTGAGACTTCCGAAAGTTGGCGAAGCAAACGGTTACCCTCTGGTTTGATATCTGCTTCCATCAGCGATGGTTCCACCGCGAAGTTTCCAATAACGAGGGCAGCTTGGAACTGAACGTTCGCGTCGGGGTCTAGAAGTGATGCAATGTGATCAATTACAGACAGTGGCATCAGATCGCTGGCGTTGTTGAGTAAGCCCAAAATCTTGGACGAATCGATCGCGACTCCATATGTATCAAACAGGGAGGCAACCAGCGCAGGGTTCACAAACGGCGAACCCGCCCTGGTTAGTTCGAAATCATCAGTTTTTCTTATGAGCTGCACCGGCCAAAGCAAAATCGGAAGATTCAGGTCGAAACCGTCGCGCTCAAGGCTGGCCAAACCACCAACCAGGTAGATGCTGTGAATGCCATAGTTCTCTAAATGAGCTACCGATTTCGCTTTTATTCGCCTAGCCGTAGTCAAGGCTTTCGCGAACGCAAGCGGCTCTCGAACCAGATTAGATAAAAGCGAAGTTCCCGAGGAAGTGAATTGCGCAATCCCGCTTGGGTGAGCTCGTTCTAGATCAATCTGACCATAGTCGTTATATGCAAAATTAGTCAGCCCGTTGGTTTTGCCAATGTCTCGAATTTCACGAATCCAGGCGTCCCAGTTAATGCGCGATACGGGCGAGTTCTCTTCCACATTCTTAGGGTAACCGCCAAAAAGGTATATTTGGTTGAAGCCACCAGCCTCCGTAGCTCAGTGGATAGAGCAGAGGTTTCCTAAACCTTGTGCGGAAGTTCGATTCTTCTCGGGGGCACTCATCAAGCCGCTGTGGGAAGACCTAGGAAGGCGTCCCATTCAGGTTCAACGCGTTCGACACCGCGCACCAGCCACTGCATACCGCTCGGCATCTTTGGGGATACTTTCAATTCCCAGCCAAGTTCGTTGAGGGTTCGATCGCTCTTTTGGTTATTACAACGGAAACAGCAAGCCACCAGGTTGTCCCAAGTGTCGGTTCCGCCCTTCGATTTGGGTTGAACGTGGTCAATCGTATTGGCAGCCTTTGCGCAGTATGCGCATCGCCAGCCGTCGCGGCGGAGCACGCCTCGCCTCGTCACAGGAATTTTACGCGTGGTTGGAACTCGAACATAACGGCTTAGAAGAATCACCGATGGAAGCTTTAGAGTCTCGGTGGCACTGTGAACTTCAAGCTCTCCCGCGCCAGCAAGCACGGTTGCTTTCTGATTCAAAACCAAAATCAACGCTCGCTTAAAAGACACCACACCCAGAGGTTCGTATCCCGCGTTCAAAACCAGTGTTCTCATGACCCTCCTAACAAAAAACGCGCCACCATGACTGGTGACGCGCTAGATGACGCAAACGGCTGGAAGTTGTATCCGATGGTGCCTGTGGTCCATCACTACTCCTATCAAGCCAATTGTTTTTAGAGTACGGCTAGACGAGGCAAAAACTGGAAAAGCAACGGTAACGATTTAGTGAACTATTACTTATAGATGCGAACGAAGTGCACTTCGGAAGGCGAACCATAGATTGTGGCAAGTTTTACTGTGTCACCAGGTTTTGGCGCGTGAATCATGTTCCAGCCACCGGCATAAATGCCGTTGTGACCGCCATCGTTCCAGATCACTAGGTCGCCAGGTTGCGCATCTTTGGCCTTGATCAATTTTCCGCGACGATTCTGGGCGCTAACTGAGTGGGCTAGGGCGATACCGAATTGCGAATACACATAACGAGTAAAGCCCGAGCAATCGAAACCGGCTGGTGTAGAACCGCCAAATACGTATGGAACGCCAATGTACTTCGAGGCGACTTTGATAATTTGTGATCCGGTTACGGCATCGTACGGAGGGTTCTTCAAATAATCTTCGGCCGTGTAACCACTCCATGCGCGGTAGCGGCTGAGAGTTGCATTTCGAAGTGCCGCTGCAGTAGTTGTTTTAGCACCCCCACGATTTGCCACGACGTTGTTGCCGAGAGCGTCTACGACCAACCCCTGGGTGTCTTGATTGTTGAAATTGCTGGCACCGTTTAGCGCAGTGACTTCAGGACTGAATGCATATCCAGGTAGCGTGAACGTGGCAAAAAGGGCTGCTGCGATGGAAAAAGTTACCGTGCTGGTTAAATTGCGGCGGAAGGTTTGACGGTTGATTCCTGAAACCACACGGGAACTGAAGGAAACCGACTTTCCCTCTCGAACCGCGTTCTCAACCTCAAGCATGCGAGCTACTCGTGCGGCGCTCTTGGCGGCACGAATTTCAGCGCGAGTGCGCTTAGCTTCTTGCTTGTCTAGGACGGATTTACGACTGGTCAGTTCAAACTGTTCCAAGACGTTTACCTTAACGTCTGCACGTCGTCGCCCGCTCGGCTTTTTGGCCAAAGCTAACCTCCGTGTTCACGGTCGTCGGAAGACCAACTTTACCTCAAATAGTGCTTGTTAAGCCATTCACGAAACCTGAAAGGTTCCTGAAAACTAAGCGCTTACGTAGAAATGCAGCGCAATGTCGTGGTCTACAGCCAGACCTTCAGCCGAACCCACAGGGCTTATAAATAGGCGCTTGTCGGCGTGTTCAACATCCAGCTTTGCCCCTGGCACGATCCCCAAAACTTTTAGTTGATTCAAAAACTCTGGGTCAATCTGAATCGGTTCACCAATGCGTCGAAGTGTTAGAGAGTTGCCTTTTCCATCGGCATCAAGCGCCTGGAGCAGGTTGATAACTCCGTCATGAAATTCGGGATTCAGTTGTAAACCAAGTTCATCCAACCCTGGAATCGGGTTTCCGTATGGGGAGCGATCCGGCGCGGAAATGAGTGAGATGATCTTGCGTTCAACCTGCTCGCTAATCACGTGTTCCCAGCGGCAAGCCTCCTCGTGAACAAATTCCCACTCGAGACCGATTACATCGGCTAATAGGCGTTCGGCCAGACGATGTTTGCGCATGACACGGGTTGCTTGGGCGAGTCCTTCCGCCGTGAGTTCCAGTTGGCGGTCGTCTCGAACTAGCAGAAGGCCATCGCGTTCCATGCGGGCAACGGTTTGAGAAACGGTTGGGCCAGAGTGATCAAGGCGCTCAGAGATGCGCGCACGCATTGGCACTTGACCCTCTTCAATAAGTTCGAGGACAGTTCGCAAATACATTTCAGTGGTGTCAATTAGATCGTGCACAGAACCAAGTCCTTCCTCGTACTCTCGTAAAGGATAATTGACTCATGGTTCGACCTGCCCAGTTGGCGGCCTTTGCTAACGAAGGTGCAGCATTGATGGGAACCTCTCACCGCCAGGCGCCAGTGAAGAACTTGGTGAAGCGCGTCCAGGATGGGCTGATGGAGTTATTCCACAATCCTGAGGGTTACGAGATAGTCATCGGCAATGGCGGCTCGACTGCATTCTGGGACGTTGCAGCTTTTTCGCTGGCCGATCAAAAGGCTCAAAACCTTGTTCACGGCGAATTCGGTAACAAGTTTGCCTCTGCCCTTAGCGCACCTTGGCTTTCGAAACCAACCGTCTTGAACGGTGAACCAGG
>JBJORE010000027.1:0-11950 GCA_046049565.1 Actinomycetota bacterium | reverse complement strand
GCTCGAGCATGGCTCTCAATCCAGGCGAGCATCAAAGGTTTAGTGAAGGTTCAAGTTCTTGATAAGAATGATCCAACGCCTTACTGGCTAATAAGCACTCGCAACCCAGAGAAGCTTGTAAATCTTCTGAATCGCTAGTTAATCGGCACACTCGGTGCAGAACGGGCCTTCGATGCCTGACTTCTTCTTTACCTTAGACATCTGAGAACGGTGCTTCACAATGAAGCAGTCCATGCATGTGAATTCGTCCGTTTGTGGCGGAATAACTACAACTTCAGTCAGTTCGTCCTGTTTGTCAGGGTCAATGATCTCCCCAACGTGCTCAACTTCATCAAGATCTGAGCTGACGGAAGATTTCTCTGGGAGGCGGTCTTTGAGCGCTTCTAGAGACTCTGCATCGTCGTCATTCTTGCGAGGAGCATCGTAATCGGTGGCCATTTGCCTACCCTTCGTGGATCATCTTTTACTTTAGGCGCGTTTAGTGTCCAACAAGTTCGACGATTTCGCAAACGCAAAACGCCTAAACGCATAAAAAAAGTTCTTTATTCCACACCTTGACCAATCCGCTGGATTTACCAAGTCTGGTGGCAAACTTCTGGCAGGAGGGTTTTATGCGTGAATTGAATCCAATCGGACGCGAGGATAACTCGTTGCTTCTCATCAGTGAGGACGGTGAACAATTTACCGTGTCGATTGACGAGACCCTCATGCGCACCCTAAAGGAGCACCGTGTGCCCGACACCAGTGGCGAGCAACTCTCCCCGAGGCAAATCCAAGATGCGGTCCGCGCGGGCGAATCGATTACCGAGATTGCAGAACGCAGTGGCACTAGTTTGTCGTTAGTTGAAAGATTCGCTCACCCAGTTCTTGAGGAACTTCAACACATGGTTGATTTGGCTTTGAGCATACGTGTGGAACTACCCGCCGACCGATTCAACGAAGTTGCCAAGAAACCTTTTGGCGAGGTTGTTGAAGAAAACCTGCGCTCAACTAATGCGACTGACATTTATTGGACGGCAAAAAGGTCTGAAAACTCTATTTGGGAAATATCGGTTCACTATCAACTTCAAGATTCGGGCGGCTCTGCAACCTGGACTTTCGACCCACGCCGATACCAACTGACACCGGAGACTTCGAACGCTCAGGCACTTTCTAAACCTGGAAGCACGATCGACTCGCCACTTAGACCAGCGCCAAAACCAATTGTTCCTGAACACCCTTCAAATGGTGAACCTGTTGTAACCGCAGATAATTTGGAGGCCTTCAGAAGCCGACGCGCAAAGGTCGAAGTTATTGAGGAGACTCCAAATGATGATGATCTTGAACCAGAATCGGTGACGGAACACATCGCTGAAGTAGTTCAAATTACCCAGACCATTGAAGTCGTCCCAGAAGATCTCGGTGAAGAGACTCAAGAGACGCCGGAACTTGTTGAAGATTCATCTTCCACAATCGAACCTGAACCTAAGCAATCGAACGAGGCGCCTAAAAAATCACGCGCCCCAATGCCCTCATGGGATCAAATTGTGCGAGGAACACAATCCGATGACGGGGAAGCTTTCTAATACTTCCCTAGTTTGATTAGGGGGACTCGAGTTTCGGTGTCTGATATGCCGCCATGCTGACCAACCATTTTTAGATGTTGCGGTTTTGAGAATCTTTGATCGTAACCAACCTGAGCGTCCTTCCAGATTATGTAAGCATCGGGAGCAACTCTAGAGAAACCTTCGACCAGCCAACCAGCCTCTACCAGTTGTTGAGTTGTACAAACGTAAGCTGTCGAACCCAAGTTTTCTTGAGCCGTTTCAATGAATGACGTCAAATGGGTTGGGTTTTCGAGATAGACAAAATTGCACCGAGGATCGCCGGCTGTGTTTAGGACTTCTGATACGTACCAATCAAAATCATCCAGGTGTACGTGATTATTTTGCGCCACATCCATCACTCCGTGATCTGCGGTGAGAATGACTCCAATATCTGCGGGTAGTTTTGCAATGAAGCGGTTAACAATCAGGTCCAGTTCTTCAAGAAGGAACAGCCAATGATTAGAAGTAACCCCAAATTTGTGGGCCGCTTGGTCAAGTTCAGGAACATAGAGGTAACTCACCGACGGGTTGGGTGTGCGTAAAGTCTTCTCCAGAATGGTGAAGCGATCCGAGAGCAAATCGGCCGCTATGTAAGTAGCGCCCTTCATCGTAAGTTCGGTGAATCCACTGGATTCGTAAACAGCAGGACCAATCACATTGACATCTATGTCGCCAGAAAGCTCCGAGAGAGTTTGCTGAGTTTTGAATTCCGCAGCAGAAACCTGTGATGCCCAACCCGTAAGGAGATTTAGTTGGGCACCGAGCCCTCGGTCATAGACCGAATAACCAATCAGTCCATGTTTCCCCGACCTCACACCAGTGGCCAATCCAGCCAAGGAGGTGGCTGTGGTGCTCGGGAATTCACATCGAATCGAGTGTTCCAAGTTTTGATTCAGAAACCTTGCATAACCGGCGGAGTCCCTAAGGTTTTCGAAACCTAGCCCATCGACCAAGATAACCACGGAATGTTTGACTTTTGGAAGTCTCAATCGGTTTTCAAACTGGCCGCCGACGGATGCCAGCGCGCTAACCAACACATCCGAGAGCCTCCCCACATCTTTAGGGGCTGAAGGTAGCATCAAAGGGGTCATCCCCTAGAGTTTGCCACAACGAATAAAGAAACCATGACGAACAACATCAACCCTTCAGAAAAAATTGTCGACATCGACTTGACTCTTGAAATGCAAGAGTCCTTTTTGGAGTACTCATATTCGGTCATTTACTCTCGAGCTCTTCCAGATGCCCGAGACGGTTTGAAACCAGTTCACCGTCGAATTATTTACCAAATGGGTGAAATGGGTCTTCGCCCAGACAAAGGTCACGTCAAATCCGCCCGCGTTACCGGTGAGGTAATGGGTAAATTGCATCCGCATGGAGATTCAGCAATTTATGACGCGATGGTTCGCATGGCTCAGGATTTCAGTCTTCGCATGCCCCTAATCGATGGTCATGGAAACTTCGGCAGCCTCGACGATGGGCCGGCTGCAGCGCGATACACAGAGGCGAGACTCAGCCAAGCTGCAATGCTTATGAACGAAGATCTTGACGAAGACGTTGTCAACTTTAAGCCGAACTACGACGCCCAATTAACCGAACCAGAAGTTTTACCAGCTGCGTTCCCAAATCTTTTAGTGAATGGATCAGCTGGTATTGCAGTGGGCATGGCGACCAACATGGCGCCACACAACCTTCGCGAAACAATTGCTGCCGCTATTCACCTATTGGGAAACGTCGACGCCACCAACACCGAATTGATGAAGTTTGTCCCTGGTCCAGATCTTCCAACAGGTGGAATCATTGTTGGATTAGATGGGATTCGCGACGCCTATGAAACAGGGCGCGGAACTTTCAAGACTCGGGCCAAAGTAACAGTTGAGAGTGTTAGCCCCCGAAAGCTTGGGCTGGTGATCACCGAACTCCCCTATTTGGTTGGACCTGAAAAGGTGATTGAAAAGATTAAAGAGGGCGTTAATAACAAAAAACTACAAGGAATCTCGGATGTAACCGACCTAACCGACCGAACCAATGGCCTCAAGTTAGTTATCGGACTCAAAACAGGCTTTGACCCGGAACAAGTTCTGGATCTCCTTTACCGATTCACACCGATGGAAGATTCCTTTGGGATCAACAACGTTGCATTGGTTCACGGACGTCCACAAACACTCGGCCTTCGCGATCTTTTAGGGGTATTCCTAGCGCATAGAATCACCGTCACCCGTCGTCGAAGTGAAAATCGCCTCGGCAAAAAGAAGGCTCGCCTGCACCTAGTTGAAGGACTTCTAAAAGCGATTCTTGAAATTGACGAAGTCATTCGTATCATCCGCGCTTCAGATGAGGTTGATCAAGCGCGATCAAACTTGATGGATCGATTCAAACTGTCAGAAATCCAAGCCGAGTACATTCTCGAACTTCGTCTTCGTCGACTCACAAAATTCAGCAAGTTGGAACTAGATTCCGAAGCTGAAAACCTTGCAAAGGAAATTTCATTCCTAGAAAAACTACTTGGCAACGAAACTCTCCTCAAAGGCTTAGTAGCAGAAGAACTTCAAGCCGTTGCCGACAAATTCGGAGATGCCAGACGCACCCAACTACTAGACGAATCCGGTGAGATTAAAGCCGTAAGCAACGCCAAGGCAATAGCTTCAGGTGCTGAACTTGCAGATACTGAATGTTCAATTCTTTTGACCGCCAGCGGGCTCCTAGGGCGCACTCCGTCATATGTTGCAAGCCTGCCTGGAGCCAAACGAAAACGACATGACGCGGTTGCAACGCACATTGAGACCAGCACTCGCAAAGACGTTGGCTTCCTTACCAGTAACGGTCGAATGCTTCGAATTCACGCGGGTGACATTCCTCCAGTTGGCGATACCTTCGAGCCTGCTTCAGCTATCAAAGTTCTCGACTTTTTGGGACTTAAGGGCGACGAGAGGCTAATCGATGTCTTTGACCTAAGTAGCACCGATGAGATTGCCCTAGCGACCGCACAGGGTGTCATCAAGCGCGTCACAGCAGACTACCCAGCTAAAGATGAATTTGAAATGATCACTCTAAAAGACGGTGACCGAGTTGTAGGCGCCGCTAAGGCGACTGATGCAAAAGAATACGTTTTGATTACCTCAGACGCGCAGCTACTTCGTTTTGACTCCTCTTCTGTTCGTGCGACTGGACGCGCAGCCGCTGGCATTGCAGGTATCAATCTGAGCGCTGGTGCAATCGTGATTTCTTTTGGAAAGGTAGTCGACCCTGAAGGAGTACAGGTTATTACCGCCGCCAAATCTGGCAGCACTTTAGCCGGGATCGATGGCGGTAGCCTAAAACGCTCAGCTCTATCCGAGTTCCCTGCCAAGGGTCGGGCAACTGGTGGCGTTCGCGCCCACAAATTCATACGTGACGAAGACCACTTGTACTTTGCAGCTGTAATTGCAGGTGAACCCTTGGCAGCAAGTGTCGACGGCAAGCCAATTGACTTGGAATCAATCGCCCTAGCCAAGCGTGATGCCAGTGGTTCGACTATCGAAATTGCTATTTCTAGCGTGGGAACTCGCTAGGTCTTAGGCGTCAATCTTTTCAGTATCGAAAGAATCGGCCGAATCGATAATGAAATCTCGACGAGGCGCTACGTCATTGCCCATTAAAAGTTCAAAGACCTTCTCCGCGGCAATTGCATCTTCAACTCGCACACGACGTAGAGTTCGGTGCTCACGATCCATGGTGGTTTCAGCGAGCTGATCGGCATCCATTTCACCAAGTCCCTTATAGCGTTGAATTGGTTCCTGGTAGCGCTTGCCCTGAGACGCTAACTTCGCTAGAACAGCTTCAAGTTCAGCCTGAGAGTAGGTGTAAAGGGTGTCGTTTGCCTTTGAGCCTGGATTGATGACCACAACCCTGTGCAGTGGAGGAACTGCTGCAAAAACACGCCCGGCTTCCACCATTGGCTTCATATATCTGAAGAAAAGAGTCAGAAGAAGAGTTCGAATGTGCGCGCCATCGACGTCGGCGTCGCTCATCAAAATAACTTTGCCGTAGCGAGCCGCTTCCAATTCAAAGCTACGACCAGATCCTGCACCGATGACCTGAATGATCGATGCACATTCGGTGTTGGAAAGCATGTCAGAAACCGAGGCCTTCTGAACATTGAGGATTTTTCCACGTATCGGCAAAAGTGCTTGATATTCGCTGTTTCGAGCAAGTTTGGCCGTTCCTAGCGCAGAGTCACCCTCAACAATGAAAAGTTCTGAGACATCAGTTTCCTGTGTTCGGCAATCGACAAGTTTGGTAGGTAACGAAGAAGATTCCAAAGCGTTCTTGCGACGCTGAGTCTCCTTGTGAGTGCGTGCAGAAATACGCGACTTCATCTCGGCGACAATCTTTTCAAGCAGAAGTGCGGACTGCGACTTATCGTCCCGTTTACTGCTGGTCAGACGCTCAGCCAGAGCTTTAGCAACCACGTTGGTCACGATGTTCTTCACTGCTGGGGTACCCAAGATTTCTTTGGTTTGACCCTCAAATTGTGGTTCAGCTAAGCGGACCGAGACCACAGCGGTTAGGCCCGCCATGATGTCTTCCTTCTCAACCTTGTCATTTCCAAGCTTGAGTTTTCTCGAGTTCGCGTCAATCTGTGCTCGTAAAGCCTTCATTAGGCCTGTTTCAAATCCAGCTACGTGGGTTCCACCCTTAGGTGTGGCAATGATGTTTACAAACGACCTGAGTTCGGAGTCGTAACCTGTGCCCCACCGCAAGGCTACTTCGACCTGACAGTTGCGCTCGACATCTCTCGAGACCATGTTGCCGCTCTCATCGAGAACTGGCACGGTTTCAGTAAAGGAACCGTCGCCGGTTATACGCCACGTGTTGGTTAGTGGGGTGTCTTTCGCTAGAAAATCTGCGAATTCAGTCAATCCACCATCGAATTTGAACTTGTGCTCGATAGGTTCTGCAGGACGTTCGTCCCGAACCGAAAGGGAAAGTCCGCTTACCAGGAAAGCGGTCTGACGAGCTCTTCCGATGAGGTCATCAAGTTCAAAGTTCGCATCCTTGATGAAAATCTGCGGATCCGTCCAATAGCGAACTCGAGAGCCGGTTACACCTTTACCGACTTTGCCAATTTCCCGAAGTTTGCTTTCGTCTTCGAAAGGGGTAAATGGATTGTCTGCTGCTATTCCCTTGGTGTCATCAAAAATGCCTGGCTCCCCGCGGCGGAAAGACATGGCGTAAGTCTTGCCATTTCGATCAACCTCTACGTCGAGACGGGCCGAAAGCGCATTCACCACAGAAGCGCCAACGCCGTGGAGACCACCAGATGCGGCGTAGGAACCGGAACCGAATTTTCCACCCGCATGCAATTTGGTGAAAACGACTTCTACGCCGGTAAGGCCCGTTTTTGGTTCGATGTCGACAGGGATACCACGTGCCTTATCCCGGACCTCAACTGAATTGTCCTTGTGAAGCACAACGTCAATGGTGTTACCGAAACCAGCTAGAGCCTCGTCGACAGAGTTGTCGATAATCTCCCAGAGACAGTGCATAAGGCCTCGTGAATCGGTCGAACCGATATACATTCCAGGACGTTTGCGAACAGCCTCCAACCCCTCTAAGACGGAAAGATGGCGAGCAGAATAGTCATTGGTTGGCACAAAGAAGATGCTAGCCGAGCCGATGCAATTGGACGCTGACTGACACACTGCTAAATAGACTGTTACAACTATGAACAATCGCGCTGTGCCAACTCGACTGCGTCGTGAACTGCGCTTTTCAAAATCGAAAATAGCTAATAATCTCTCTCAGGCAAATCTCGACTTCACAGCCATCAAACCTCTGACCGAAGCTTTCATGTCTTCTAATGGGCTCTTGGGTTTATATGGTTCAGAACTATTGCTTCTTGAAAAAGCACTAGGACTATCGGGTGGAGAATTGGCGGTGGACTTGGTCGGTGAACTGATTTCCGTGAAAAAAGTGCCTCCTGGAACCGGAGTCTCTTACGGTTATCTGAGTAGGACCGCAGAAACTACAAACCTCGGTTTGATAGCGATCGGATTCTCCGACGGTATTCCTCGCTCAGCAACAAATCACTTCCAAGTTGGGATCGAACAAACCAATTACTCGGGTTTAGGTCGAATTGCTATGGACCAGTGTGTTGTTAATTTGCGATCCGATAACCCCAAAATCGGTTCCGAGGTTTCCTTTTTCAGCGATAAATTTCCACTATCTGCATGGGCAGAAGTAAGTGGATTTTCCCAACTCGAAATACTTGGCCGCATTACAGAGCGAGTCGCTAGGACGTGGTCTAATTGACAGTCACTAAGCACATAGATTTGTCAATTTATCGAGAAAATTTGCGCCAAATCGTGGGTGTCATGTCACCTTCAAGAGTGATGGCAGTTATAAAGGCCGATGGCTATGGTCACGGTTTGGTTGAAACAGCCCAAGCGGCTACCGACGCTGGTATCGATTTTCTAGGTGTACTGGACATTGAAACTGGATTAACTCTTCGCAAGGCTGGTATCGAGACTCCCGCCTTTGCTTGGTTGCATTCAATCGATTCAGATTTCGGCGCAGCTGTATTTGCAGGAATCGATTTGAGTGTCGGTTCGATGCACGAACTAGAGGTTGTCTCGAAAACAGAGGGCAGAGCACAAGTGCACTTGAAGATCGACACCGGTCTTAGCCGAAATGGTTGTCGACCCGAACAATGGATACCGCTGGTTTCAAGAGCGATGCAGTTGCAATCGGAAGGGGAAATAGATGTGGTTGCAATTTGGTCTCACCTCTCTGGAACTTCAATTGAAGAAGATACTATAGCGCTTGACAAATTCGAGATTACCTCTGAACAAGCCAGGAATCTAGGGTTCTCAGGCTATCGCCACGTTGCATCAAGTCCAGCCGCCTTCGCCCTCCCGCAGAGTAGATACGATTTAGTGCGAATCGGTGTGAGTGCGTTTGGTACATCCCCCATCGAAGGCGTCTCGGCTAGTTCGTTGAGCTTAGGTACGCCAATGACCCTAACCGCTGAGGTTTTGTCGCCAGGAATAGTTTCTATTGGTTTTCTCCACGGCTTCTTTAGCCAGCTCGCCGGTAAAACTCATTTCGAAATCGAAGGCAAGACCTACAAAGTAGAGAAGATCGGGCCGTTGGCTTCTCAGATAGAACTTGGCAACTACAGCGTGGGAAGTAAAGTTACAGTTTTCGATAGTGGTGCAAATTTGGCTGAAAGCGCGGAAACTCTCTGCGAAAAAGTTGGAACTGTGACCGACGAACTATTTACAGGATTGAAAACTAACTCAATTACCTACGCGTGACGCGATAGCCGCGCGCGCTTTCGATGCCAGGCGATCATACTTCTTCAAATCTTCTGTTTTCTGAATATTTGGATAAACCCACGAAATCAATTCATCGGCAAGTGTCGGGTTCATCGGTAAAAGCGGTCCTTGAACATTACTTGCCATAACTTTTCCATCACGGTAGCCATCGACATAACCAACGATCTCGGAAATGTCGGATGCAACAACCTCACCTAAATCGAATTTGCCAGTACCTCTTCGAATAGCACGGTTCGAGTTAATGAAACCAGCAAGACCGCTGTCTAGTGCTACCTCACCGGATCCGTCTAATAAGTCGAGACCCTGAGATACAAGATCAAAACCGCTACCAACGGCCAACACTTTAGTTCCCTTGGCAACCCACTGATGGATTACGTCAGATTTTCCCTGCAGATCTGCTGCAGCAAGCAACGTGCCAGCCAAAGTTCCCGAGCCGAGGAAAACCACATGTGGTCGCTTGGATGGTAGGGGCTCTCCAACGTCGACTGCGCTAAGTTTTACGGCCAACCCCATCGCAGTGGCACGAACGGCTAGTGCTACGACATTTCCGCTCTCACCGTTCAAGCGGAGGGTTTGTGGATAGAGGTGAAGAATTGACAAATCAGCCATTGCCGCCCTCCAGGTCTAGAAGCCCAAGGCGTTTTCGAAGCCACATCATTTGTTCGTAGTTTACGATTGCAGTCTTTTCAGTACCCGGTAGACCCAAGAAGTAATCGAGAGCCTCGGCTTCTGACTCAATGAGTTTCCCATAACTCAATCCCTCATAAGCGAGACGTAGAGCCCACTGATAGGTTTTTGTACCTGAAATAACATTGGCATGGCTAATGTTCTTCAAATCAATGTCATAAATCCACGAAGGATCCGGGGTTCCCTCGTCTACAGAAATCCAAACTTTTTTAGGCGGATTTTCTATAGCGTCGAGATTTGCCTGCAAACTTGGCAAATTCTTCATCATAATGATTTCTATTTTTTGACCTTGAAATTCAATAATTTCGCCGCGACCATAAACGGCCTGGAGTTCCTTAAAGGCTTCGGCAGCTAACTTGGTATCGAATCGGTCGCCGAGAATTTCTTTCGAAAAACCAGTCGCCAACGCCGCATCCACCGCATAATGCAATCCGGGAGCAGGTAACACAACAGCGAGTTCATCGCCGCCAATCAGAATCGTTGCCCGGTTTCCCTTTGCCTTTTCTAGTCGAGCTGATAAAGCTAAATCGGAATCGTCACTTGAAAAACTTGGCGCCGCCAAAATTCCATGAGCTGCAGACTTCAAAGCCTTCGATGATACGTATACACCTGCAGTACGAAGTCGGTGTGACTGCTCTTTAGCCAAGCGTTCGGTGTTTGAATCGGTCCCGTTTACCACCAGGACCTCAGTCGTAAGGTTTGCAAGGTCAGTTAGATAGTCAAAAACTTCTTCTGGAGAATGGAACCGATTTAGCTGATCCAATTGAATGTTAGTTAGCAACAAACCGTTTGGTGCAACTTTGGCGGCGATTAATTTACCGTACGCTTCATCGACTTCCAGGACTGCAACATCATGTTCTAGGCGCCCAAAAAGGTTGACCTGCGGAAGAAGCGAGGAAGCCAAACCTTGGGGTAGGTTTCCACCAGTTGGATTGGTCAAAACTTTTAGACCGTGGGCACGAAGAATTCTCACCAACATGGCGGTTGTCGTGGATTTCCCATTGGAGCCACTCACGAAATAAATACCCGAGGACATTCGGCCGAGGGTCTTTTGCAAAAACTTCGGCTGAATCCTTAGCGCCACTCCACCTGGCAAAGCAGAACCGCCACCGCGAAGTTTGAGTATGAAGCGAAATGCCCTACCCACCAGTACTGCCAGTGGAGTCAACATTAGTTTCCGCGGAACTCGCTCAAACGCTGAGCACGAGTTGGGTGCTTTAGCTTTGAAATCGCCTTGTTTTCAATCTGACGAATACGTTCGCGAGTGACGCCGATCTCTTCACCAATCTGGTCTAGAGTCTTCGGAATTCCGTCGATTAGGCCATAGCGGTGACGAAGAATAGTTGCCTCTCGTTCACTCATTGTCGACAAAATGCGCTCAAGCTCACGCTTTCTGGCAGCTGCGGTCACGGCTTCGAGCGGGCTTACTGCTTCGGTATCTTCAATTAGGTCGCCGAATTCGCTGTCGCCATCCTCACCTAGCGGAGTGCTGAGCGAAATCGGTTCACGACCGTACTTCTGAACTTCAACTACCTTTTCCGGAGTCATGTCAAGTTCGCGTGCTAGCTCTTCAGGGGTCGGTTCGCGACCGAGGTCTTGAAGAAGCTGTCGTTGGACACGAGCAAGCTTGTTGATAACTTCAACCATGTGAACTGGGATACGGATGGTTCTAGCCTGGTCGGCCATTGCACGCGTAATCGCCTGACGAATCCACCATGTTGCATATGTCGAGAATTTGTAACCCTTGGTGTAGTCGAATTTTTCAACCGCACGAATTAGGCCCAGGTTTCCCTCTTGGATAAGGTCTAGGAACTGCATACCGCGACCTGTGTAACGCTTGGCCAACGAAACTACGAGGCGAAGGTTGGCTTCTAGAAGGTGGCTCTTGGCACGTTCACCATCTTTGAGAACACGTTTGAGGTCGTAAAGCATTTCCTTGCTGAACTTTGCCTTTGGGTTTGCCAGCTTGTGAGCAGCATAAAGACCAGCTTCAATTCGCTTGGCGAGCTCAACCTCGAGCTCAGCATTAAGTAGGGCAACCTTACCGATTTGCTTTAGGTAATCCTTTACCGGGTCAGCGGTTGCTCCGTTAATGGCAGCAGTCTGTACAGGAATGTCGTCGACTTCCTTATTACTGAGTACGAAACCACCTCCCGCTTCTACTGCCTTTTCCTTCTCTTTGGCATCAGGGTCGTCATGGTGGTCTTCGTCATCGTGCGTCTCTTCAACGATTTCGGTGATGTCTACTTCAGTTGCTGCCTCTTTAACAATGTCCTCAACTGAAAGATCTTCAACATCCAAGTCTTCATCGTCTTCGCCGTCAATTAGTTCCTTGGGAAGTTTTGCAGTTTTTGCAACTTT
>JBJORE010000026.1:0-9763 GCA_046049565.1 Actinomycetota bacterium | reverse complement strand
AGTGCTTATTAGCCAGTAAGGCGTTGGATCATTCTTATCAAGAACTTGAACCTTCACTAAACCTTTGATGCTCGCCTGGATTGAGAGCCATGCTCGAGCGTCCAATTTAGTTCCGAGTTCTGCAAAAACCTCATCTTGAGGAACGATTTCAGCTTTCCCCAAGAGTTTTAGTTCAATCTTGGCTCCTCTAGCAGAAAACTTTTCCTCGGTCATTTCAAGGACCGGAGCGGAAGAGAAAATTACAGTTACAAAAGCGAGGGTGCACAATGCCGCAACAGGCAGGGCAAAGAAAGAATCAATTGGCAACATAACTGCGTAGACGCTTGGGAAAAGCAGTAACGGCAAAGTCAAATTCGGCCAGCTGGGTAGAACGCGCTCACGGAAAATTATCACCTTTTTAGACTACGCTCTAACCATGACCGAAACAGTACCAGTGCTAATTGTTGCCGATCCAGAACTAATGCCAGCCTATGCACAGCCCGGTGACGCCGGTTGTGATTTGCGTGCTTCCGAAGCAACTGTGGTTCCAGCTCGAGGTCGAATGCTAGTGAAAACGGGCGTTTCAATAGCTCTTCCTGAAGGATATGTTGGTCTTGTTCACCCACGTTCTGGTTTGGCTGCCAAGCACGGCATAACCGTACTGAATACGCCTGGAACAATTGACGCAGGCTATCGCGGTGAACTCATGGTGACCCTATACAACAGCACCGATGTTGATTTCCCGGTTTCAAGGTTGGATCGAATTGCGCAACTTGTGATTCAACAGTTCTCAAAAGCAGAATTCATTCAGGTTGAATCACTCCCTGAGTCTCACCGAGGTGAAGCAGGCTTCGGTTCAACAGGAGTTAAGTAATGTCAGATTTGTCATCTACTGACTTAACCGGGCCTCACGACGTCTCAGAGGTTTCTTCGACCCTTGGGTACTTGTCGTTCGGAAGTATCCTGATGCCAACAATCGAAGGCGTCTCAGTGCGGGCAGAAGTTGATGAATCAACCAACGCTATCGTGGCTGTCAGCTTTGAGCACCAAGAGTCCGTTTTGCAGGTCTCGGCATTTTCGGCAGCGAAAAGTGAGCAGCTTTGGCCGGAGATTTATCAACAATTGATGGAGACCATTGCCGCTAACGGTGGCAAGGTTTCTGAATCGATAGGTGGCTTCGGTAAGCAACTTGAAGCTGTGGTTGTTGCTAACGGTGTAACTAAAGAAGTTCGCTTCATTGGTTTTGATGGCCCTCGTTGGTTCCTTCGAGGCGCAGTTTCCGGACCAGCTCTAGTGGATGCAAATGCTGCCCTAAACATGGAGGACATTTTCCGTTCCTTGGTCATTGATAGAGGTTCTTCGCCACTACCACCCCGTGAACCATTGCCATTGAGAGTACCCGAGGGCAATTTCGTTCCACCTAAGTTCGGTTTATAGTTTGAGTTCTAATCGCGACGCTAACGCGAAGCCAAAAGACTTACTTGCCACACTTGGTGGGCCGATCGGTATTTTGGAATCCTTACTCCCGGGCACCGTCTACGTCACTTTGTTTAGCCTCACCCTCAACGTTGCACTTTCGGCGATAGCAGCTGGAGCTACGGCACTTGTTTTCGCAATTGTTCAGATCATCCGTAAACGTCCATTGACTCAGGTTTTTGCTGGTGTGGTTGGTTTAGGGATCTCTATTTACCTTCCTTTGCGTGATGGCCTAAACGATGCCCATGCAGCTGATTACTTTGTGCCAGGTTTGCTTACCAATTGTGCCTATGCCGCCGCCTTTGCCATTTCGCTTTTAGTTCGATACCCGCTGGCCGCAATTGCACTTAGTTTCCTCAGTGAAAATGCACGTGGTTGGAAAACCGACCGTGCGCTCTACCGCCGGTTTTACTGGATTACCGCTATGTGGCTCGCCATGTTTCTAATCCGATTAGCAGTGCAGGTTCCTTTGTATCTCTCGGAGCAAGTTGCTGCCTTAGGAGTAGCTAAATTGGCCTTGGGAACACCGTTTTACGCTCTGGTGGTTTGGTTTAGTTGGCTCATGGCGCGAGGTACCTTGTCAAATGGCAAGTAATGGTAGTTTTTATCCTGACAAAGTAGTTTAAGTAGGAGTTTTTGATGTCCAAGGTAAATAGTTTTCAAGCTGCCGACAAGTTGAAAGTTGGCGACAAGGAATACCGCTACTTCCGTCTAGACAAGCTGAACGCTCCTAAACTCCCATACAGCCTAAAGATCCTGCTAGAAAACCTTCTTCGTACCGAGGATGGTGCGAATGTCACCGCTGAACAGATCAAGGCTTTGGCTAACTGGGACCCGACTGCCGAGCCAGACACCGAAATTCAGTTCACTCCAGCTCGTGTAATCATGCAGGACTTCACAGGCGTTCCTTGTATCGTCGACCTTGCCACCATGCGTGAAGCAGTCGCCGCACTCGGTGGAGACCCCAAAAAGATCAACCCACTTGCTCCGGCAGAAATGGTAATCGACCACTCGGTAATCATCGATGTTGCTGGTTCGCCTGAAGCTTTCGAGAAGAACGTTGAGTTGGAATACCAGCGCAACGGTGAACGCTACCAGTTCCTTCGTTGGGGCCAGACCGCGTTTGACAACTTCAAGGTAGTTCCCCCTGGCACCGGAATCGTGCACCAGGTAAACATTGAGTACCTAGCCCGTACCGTTATGGCTCGCGATGTCAATGGTGAGCTTCAGGCCTATCCAGACAGCTGTGTTGGTACTGACTCGCACACCACAATGGTCAACGGACTCGGAGTTCTTGGCTGGGGTGTTGGAGGCATTGAAGCCGAGGCAGCTATGCTCGGTCAGCCTGTCTCGATGCTAATCCCACGTGTAGTTGGATTCAAGCTAACCGGCTCTATCCCAACCGGCGTAACGGCAACCGACGTAGTTCTAACAATTACCGAACAACTTCGCAAACACGGCGTTGTCGGCAAGTTCGTGGAGTTCTACGGCGCTGGAGTTTCCTCAGTTCCACTCGCCAACCGTGCCACCATCGGTAACATGAGCCCGGAATTCGGTTCAACCGTTGCCATTTTCCCAATTGATGAAGTCACTTTGGACTACCTACGCATCACTGGTCGCAGTGAGGAAGAAGTTGCACTGGTTGAGGCTTATACCAAGGCTCAGGGCCTTTGGCACGATCCAAGCATCGAACCGGTTTACAGTGAATATCTTGAACTTGATCTGAGCACAGTCAAGACCTCGATTGCGGGTCCTAAGCGCCCTCAGGACCGCATCGAACTTTCTAAGGCTAAGACCGCGTTCAACGAGGTTCTACCTAGCTACACGAGCCAGGTTTCAAGGCCAAGCGCAGTTGAAGGCAAGGACTACACGATCGACAACGGTTATGTCACCATCGCCTCGATCACGTCGTGTACTAACACCTCAAACCCTTCAGTTATGTTGGCAGCCGGTCTCGTGGCCCGTAACGCTGTGGCTAAAGGCCTAAAGGCGAAGCCTTGGGTTAAGACCTCGTTGGCTCCCGGTTCAAAAGTTGTAACCGACTACTACGAAAAGGCTGGTCTGACCGACGACCTAGACGCTCTCGGTTTCAACCTTGTCGGCTATGGCTGTGCCACCTGTATTGGTAACTCGGGTCCTCTAGACGAGCACATTTCCTCTTCGATTCAGACCAACGACCTAGCAGTAACCGCAGTACTTTCGGGTAACCGTAACTTCGAAGGTCGCATTAGCCCGGATGTGAAGATGAACTACTTGGCTTCGCCTCCACTCGTGATTGCCTACGCTCTCGCTGGAACCATGAACTTCGACTTCGAGTCGGATGCACTCGGTCAGGATAAAGACGGAAACGATGTCTTCCTGAAGGACATTTGGCCTTCGGCTGATGAAGTTCAGCAGACGATTGATTCATCAATCAATTCGTCGATGTTCAAAAACCAGTACGGCAGTGTTTTCGAGGGAGACGCTCGTTGGAAGGGTCTACCAACGCCAACCGGCGCAACTTTCGCTTGGGATGCAAAGTCAACCTACGTGCAAAAAGCCCCATACTTCGATGGCATGACGATGACCCCAGACCCAGTTAAGGACATCGATAACGCACGAGTTCTTGCCTTGCTTGGCGATTCAGTCACCACTGACCACATCAGCCCAGCCAGCTCGATCAAGGCCGACTCGCCAGCAGGTAAATACCTAACTTCGCTAGGTGTGGCGCGGGCCGACTTCAACAGCTATGGTTCACGCCGAGGCAACCACGAAGTCATGATTCGCGGAACTTTTGCAAACATTCGTCTAAAGAACCTTTTGCTTGACGGTGTTGAAGGTGGTTATACCCGAGACTTCACCCAAGCTGATGCGCCACAGAGTTTCATCTTTGATGCAGCCGAGAACTACCGCGCGGAGGGAACTCCACTGGTCGTTCTGGGTGGTAAAGAATACGGAACCGGTTCATCGCGTGACTGGGCTGCAAAGGGCACCAGCTTGCTAGGTGTGAAGGCGGTTATTGCCGAAAGCTTTGAGCGTATTCACCGCAGCAACCTAATTGGAATGGGTGTAGTTCCTCTTCAGTATCCAGCTGGAGAAACTGCGGCCAGCCTTGGACTGGACGGTACCGAGATCTACTCGATTGAGGGAATTACCGAACTGAACAACGGAACCACTCCGAAGACCCTAAAGGTAACCGCAAAGCCATCTGCTCACTCGCCAGCCGGTAAGAGCGAAATCGTCTTTGACGCAGTAGTTCGTATCGATACTCCTGGAGAGGCCGATTACTATCGCAACGGTGGAATCCTTCAGTATGTTCTTCGCTCGTTGGTGGCATAAAACCGCCTCTGTGTAGGTTATTACCGCTATGGGTATTCTCGAGAACATCAACGGTCCAAGGGACTTAGATGCGCTCAGCGATGCCCAATTACCAGAACTTTGCGCTGAAATTCGCGAACACCTTGTCCAATCGGTAGCAAAAACTGGCGGACACTTGGGACCAAACCTAGGTGTTGTCGAAACTACGGTCGCCATTCACCGAGTTTTCAATTCCCCAAAAGACCCAATCATTTTTGATACAGGTCACCAGTCTTATGTGCACAAATTATTGACGGGGCGACGTGACCTAAGTACCTTGCGTCGCAAGGGTGGAATAGCGGGTTACCCGCAACGCTCGGAATCTGAACATGATGTGGTTGAAAGCTCACATGCTTCGAGTTCACTCTCTTGGGCTGATGGAATTGCCAAAGCGTTCAAAATTTCCGGCCAGGACGATCGCTATGTGATTGCGCTCCTGGGTGATGGGTCGCTCACCGGAGGCATGACCTGGGAAGCTTTAAACAACATCACTCATGAAAACGACCGCAAGCTCGTGATTGTTGTGAACGATAACGGTCGCTCGTATGCACCAACCATTGGTGGATTGGCAAAGCATCTGACCAACATCCGTACCGATCGCATGTATAAGCGAATGTATCGCTTCAGTAAGAGGGTTTTCTATTCATTTGGAAGCCTAGGACGCATGGTGTTCAATGCAGCGCGTGGAGCCGGTCGAAGCGCTCTTGAATCAATGGCACCTCAAAGCATGTTCCCAAACTTGGACATCAAGTACATCGGTCCAGTGGATGGGCACGACATTTTGGCTGTTGAACATGCACTGAAGCAAGCCAAGAACTATTCCAGTCCGGTAATCGTCCACGTAATTACTCAAAAGGGCAAGGGTTTTGACCCTGCAATGCTCAATGAGGACGACCAATTCCACGCAGTTGGCAAAATCGACCCGACAACCGGTGAGTCTCTGGAAGTAACCGGCGGAGTTTCTTGGACCAACATTTTCCGAGATGAAATGGTGAAGATTGCCGATGTTCGAAAAGATGTAGTTGGAATCAGTGGCGCTATGACGATTCCGGTTGGTCTAGACGCAATGGCAATGAAATACCCTGAACGTGTCTTCGATGTCGGTATCGCGGAACAGCACGCTGTGGCGTCAGCGGCCGGTATGGCATTTGGAGGGTTACATCCAGTTGTTGCCGTTTACGCAACTTTTATTAACCGCGCATTCGACCAGGTGCTCATGGATGTCGCTCTTCACAAAGCTGGAGTAACTTTTGTTCTCGACCGAGCTGGTGTTACCGGACCTGACGGTGCGAGCCACCACGGCATGTGGGACCTTTCGGTTCTGCAGATTGTTCCAACGATTCGCATAGCCGCCCCTAGAGACGCAGAACGCCTGAGAGAAGAGCTTCACGAGGCCGTTGATGTGAGCGACGCACCTACGGTGATTCGCTTCCCCAAGGGAGTTGCTGCTACCAGTATCGAATCGCTCAAGCGCTCTAGCGACGGAGTTGATTATCTGTATCGCTCTTCCTCAAAGGACGTTTTAATCGTCGCAATCGGTTCAATGGCAACTACCGCCATGCAAACCGCTGAACTCCTGAAAGCACAGGGGATTGGTTGCACGGTCATTGATCCTCGTTGGGTAGTTCCAGTTCCAAAGACTGTTTTGAAAGAGGCAGCTGAACATCGTCTAGTTGTGACCATTGAAGACGGGGTTAAGGTAGGCGGAATTGGAACCCGTATTCGCCAAGACATGCGAAGCGCTCAGATTGACACTGCACTGAATGAGATTGGTCTACCAGATGAGTTTCTTGAGCACGCGTCTCGCGATGAAATTCTGGAACGAGTAGGTCTAACTGCCAAACAAATTACTCACGACATCGTGGCTCAAGTATTGGGCGCCAAGGTGCCTCACGCAAAGAAGTTGGATGAAGTTATTGATCCAAGCCTGCGAGAGCAACGCTAAATTTCTCCGCGACCGCTTTTACCTGCCAGGGCCTAGCTCCCAATTCTAAAAGCTGGTTAGCGATGTCGGCTTCTGGTTCCCAAGCAACGCGTCGCATCAAATCTGGCTGCAATATGTTTTCTGCCGGAACTTCCATTTCATTGACGAGATCCGCAATAACGGGCTTGAGTGCCTGAAGACGGGCCTCAGCTTCAGGGAAGCGATTTGGCCAGTTCCTATGATTCGGAATTCCAGTGTGTGGGATTTTTAGCGCTGGTAGATCACGAGTGCTAAGTCCGCGAGAGAAGGCTTCCCACCAGGTATCCAGATAGGTTCGCGAAGCTCTGCCATTAAAAGCAGACAAAGAGGCTAATTCAGAACGAGAAGAGACCTTTGATTTTACGAGCGCCACGATTGAACGATCTGGAACCAGGCGACCGGGCGAAACGTCCAGCTTTATAGCTAGTTCGTCTCTTGCGTGCCAAAGTTCTCGTGCTATTGCTAGTCGTTGTTGATCTTTTACCTCGTGAAGCCCTGTCATTGAGCGCCAGCGTTCTGGATTCTGAGGCTTGGGGCGGAACGATAAGAGTGAGTGGAATTCCTGTTTGGCCCATTCAGTTTTCCCTGCAATTTCTAACTGTTCCAGTAGAACTCTTGCTAGATCGGGAAGTACATCAACATCGAGGGCTGCATAGTTGAGCCATTCGTTAGGAAATGGTCTGATCGACCAGTCAGCCGCCGAATGTTCCTTAGCTAAACGGAAGCCAAGCAGTTGTTCGCAGGCTGCCCCTAGACCAACTCGGGGGAGACCGAGGATTCTGGAACCTAGTTCGGTATCAATAAGTTCATTTGGGATTAGTTCAACTTCTCTCAGGCATGCAAGATCCTGAGTGGCTGCATGCAAGATCCAAGGGATGCTGTTGCAGAATTCCGCGAACTTTGCCCAAGCGGCCGTGCCTGAGAGTGGAATTGGGTCAATCAAGAAAACGTCTGTTCCAGCGCGGTGGACTTGAATCAAATAAGCTCGGCTGCTGTATTTA
Source organism: Actinomycetota bacterium (assembly GCA_046049565.1). Classification (GTDB taxonomy): domain Bacteria; phylum Actinomycetota; class Actinomycetes; order Actinomycetales; family Microbacteriaceae; genus Rhodoluna. The sequence continues at coordinate 2,008 of JBJORE010000026.1, read as the reverse complement.
AATCCACTGGCGCGCTCTGCGTCGATTCCAAGTGGACCGTTGCCAAGTTTTAAACTCTCGATTGCTCCCAGCAATTCAGGTTCGCTATCAAGATAGTAAACCGGCGCTACAGAAACGGCTCGTAGCGGAAGTTCTGCCGTTTCTTCGTCGTTAGTTTCGACGGTCAATCGAGGTGACTCCTTCGCCGTGCAGTGAAAGTCCACTCATCATGCAGATTAGGTCTATCCATGCTTCAAGGTGTCCGGCCAAGTCGTCGGTGGTTGGGCACCAACTAGCCCTTAGTTCTAATTCAGCATGGTGGGATTGAGCCGCTAATGTTCCGTGGCCAACCGATAGCACTCGCGTTGTAGTACCACCAGCAACTTCAACACCCGCTCCATGTTGCTCCAGTGAGGTCATAAGCCAAGCCCAAGCTATTTCTGCAGAATCGTCATCAAACCCGATATCGGTTTCTAGCGGCGACTTGGCATAAAGAATGATTCGGTAATTGTTGGTCCAAGACTCTTGAGGGGCATCGTCCCAGAGCATGATGAAGCGACCGGTTCCTCGGAATACGGATGAATCACCTTCGACAGCTTTCACATCACAAGCAAAAGCAATTGCATGCCTGGAGAGATTCGATGGAGCATCGATTTGATCGACTATTACTTCGTTTCGAATATTGGCCCGCGCCAACGAATTAGCAGCTAAGCGAAAATCCGCATTAGCACTTGCATCGATCTCTAGTTCAATCACTTACCTAGAATATTGTCTAACTTAGGCGGCTAATCGTTGCCACGCCGCCATCTTGTGAATAGAGTACCTTCGATGTTTTCCGCTGCGTGAAGTTGAAGTTTTGCATTCAGAGATGCAATCGTTCTTTCAGCTCGGAAAAGTTCTCCGCCAGAAACGGTGAGGCAAAATTCATCAACTTGGTTTGACTCCAAAAAGAACTTGGAAAGTGTTGGTCCGGTTTCAAGAAGGATTCTTTCGAAACCTTGAGTTTGCAATGTTTCAAGTGCAGAGGCGGGGTCACGCAGGCTATAAAATCGATCGTCATCTAATTCAAAAGATTTAGAAATTATGGCTAACGAGCAATTTGACGGCACGGCATATTTTTCAGCTCTTGCCGTCGTCCCGCCGGTAACAACTACATCGCACATTCGTCTCAAATGTCCAATGAGTTTGCGGTCTAGTTCATTGGATAGCCCGCGACTGGAACCAGTTTCGTCAACGAAGTCTCCATTTGCGGCAACAATCATGTTTAGTCGAACGCCTTTTAGAGATTGGTATTGATCTAACCAAGACATTTATGCCTTTTCGCTTACCTGTCTCTTGATGCGGTTCAGCATTCCGCGAAGACCGTTGATTCGAAGCAAAGAAACGGCTTCCTTGAGATGTAAACGATCCGGGATGTCTTCTGGCGCTTGAAGCACTTCATCTACGGTGTGACCGTCCAATAATTGGTGAAGAATACTGGCGAAGCCTCTAGTGGTTGGAGCTTCTTCCGGTGCCGTTAGGAAAATGTTCACGACCCCACTGTTCACTTCAACAAAAAGGTAGACGGGGGATTGGCACTCTTCCACGCGCTCCAGTAAATCTGGGTGGTCGAAGTACCTTGCTGGTAGCACAGGAAGCTCGCCGGCAATTTCCAAAAGTAAAGTGAGTCGATCCTTCACACCGAGTTCGCCAAATTCGGACGAAAGTTCGGTGAGTTTTTGGTCGATAGAGGTCATTACTTAGAGAATACGCCTGGTTCATCGCCAAGAACGATTGGAGCACCAACGAGGCTTCCCCATTCGGTCCAAGAACCGTCGTAGTTGCGTACCTTGGAAAAACCAAGAAGGTATTTCAAAACAAACCAAGTATGGCTCGAACGCTCGCCAATACGGCAGTATGCCACTACGTCGTCGTCGGTCTTCAGACCTTTTTCCCCAAGGTAAATTGCCTCAAGTTCGGCGCGTGATTTGAACGTCTTGTCTTCATTGGCTGCGCGCGCCCAAGGAACCGACTGGGCTCCAGGAATGTG
>JBJORE010000025.1:0-10017 GCA_046049565.1 Actinomycetota bacterium | reverse complement strand
CCGACAAGCTCGGCCACTTCGCTTTCAGTCCGAAGCGGTTCGAGCACAGTGCTAAATAACCTTTGGGCGATAACTTCAGTCTTCGCATAGAACTCATTCCAAGGGGCAAAGTCTTCAGCTGCGTTCACCAATGAGAATGATTTCTCAGTTGCCGTTGAGTCGTCCTTGTCGATTAGTAGACCGTTCCCCGTTGCCTGATCAGGCGTGAAAGAGCCGAACCGTCTGGGAGCAAGGGTGACCTCAAGTTCGAGGTCTTTGATGATCTGGGCTGGAAGAAGGCTAACGAGGTAGGAGTAGCGGGAGAGCCTGGCATCGACACCTTTGAATGATTGAGCGGAAATTGCCGCACCACCCAGGGTGTCTTGCTTTTCCAACACCACAACAGACAGCCCAGCCTTGGCCAGGTAGCCGGCAGCAACCAACCCGTTATGGCCTCCGCCGATAATCACGACATCGCAATTTGCATCTACCATTCGACAATATTAGGTCGTTGGGTTCGATGAAACGCCTAGTTCTTCGGCGCCCTCTGTTTTCACCAGAAGCTAATCATGGCCGTCTGCCTAAGATGGGAAATTGTCAGGCTAAAGGTCTGTTGCCGGGCCGGTTAGGCTGCCGATAATCCAAGAGATCATGAACTCTCGAGATTTTGAGCCTGCGGTTTCTTTGGCAAGCGCCATTCCCACTGGGCTGGATACGAGTCCTGCGAGGCCACCGATGATTGCGTTATGGCGGAAAAGCAACTCTTCTTTGCTTAGGTGGGAAAGATGCGAGGCGAAGAGTGGAATGAGTGTTTTCTCCACCGGGTTATCGGCTCGAGACATGTTCACGATTAGCCCAGGAGCTTTCTCGGCTGCTCCGCGTTGAATAATTCTCCAGAGTTTGGCTTCACGGTCGTTGGGGCCAGCAGAGGAAAGTAGCGGGTGAAGCCAGACCTCGATGAGTTGTCTGAGTGTGTGATCCTTGGGTAGTTCCAAAACTCGTTTGGTTTGTAGTTGGGTAACTTCGTCGATGGCCTCACTGAAGACAAGAGCGATGAGGCTGTCCTTCGATTTGAAGTGATAGGCGACAGCGGCAACGTTTGCGCCAGCGGTTTCAGTGATGTCGCGCAGCGTTATGCCAGCTTCGCCTTTGGTTAGGAGAAGCTCCTCGGTTGCCTGCCTTAGGCGTTCAGGTGTTTCGCGCGACATACCCCTATTCTGCCAGACTTGACTTAATTTCAATCAAATGATTTACTAATTCAATCAACTGATTGAAATGGAGAACGCATGAAAAACATGCTCTACAAATTAGGTAAAAGTGTCGCGTCGAAGTCCAAACGCGTCCTATTCACTTTCCTGGCTACCATCGTTGTCCTCACTGGGATGGCTGGAGCTGTTGGAGCTGGATTTACCACCGAAGTTCGACTTGGGGACACCGACTCCCAAAAGGCTTCTGACCTCCTAGTTAGCCAATTCCCCGCAGCGTCAGGTGACACTGCAACACTCGTTTTCCACATCGACTCGAGTGATGGATTAATTTCTGCAACTGCAACGAAAGCACTGGAAGAGTCGTTCTCTGAAATCAAGTCGCAGCAGGATGTTGAAGCCGTGACTCCACTTCAACTATCAAGCGATAAGAAAACGGGCTTCGTAAATGTTCAGTTCACAGAGTTGGCAGCCGATCTTTCGGCAGATCACCTAGCTCGATTAGAGACTGCTGTTGAGGAACTAGACCAGGCATCAATCGAAGCAAGCATGCGAGGTCCTGTTGTTGACCGTTGGCGCGATCGTGAGCCACCTGTTGGTGAGTTCATCGGAATTCTCGCGGCAATCATTTTGGTCACATTGCTCTTTAGGTCATTCTTTGCAACATTCGTCACCATTGGTGCCGCGCTGCTCGGCTTGATTCTTGGAAACAGCGTCCTGGCAGTCATTTCTGGATTCATTGACATCCCTAGTGTTGCTCCAACCATCGCCATCATGCTTGGTCTCGGCGCTGGCATCGACTACGCACTGTTCTTGGTTTCCCGCTATAGAACTCGTTTGCGCGCTGGCGATGATCGAATCACCGCGGCAGCGAACGCCAACAGCACCACAGGAAGCTCGGTAGTTACCGCTGGGGCAATCGTTGTGGTTTCGATTCTCGGGTTATTTGTGACCGGCATCGACGTCATCGGGCGAATGGGTCTGGCTGCCGCCATAGTAGTTGCGGTATCTGCTCTAACCGCTGTCACATTGGTTCCAGCTCTACTAAAGATGGCTGGAAGAAAAGTCCTTCCACGATCCGAGCGAAAAGTAGAAACTATCTCTGACGAAGAGGCTTCTGGTGAAGGAGCTCGTGCACGCAAGATCGCAGGCGCAATGGCTAAACGTCCATGGATAGCGACTATCTCTTCAACTGTTGCGCTCCTTCTTTTGGCAGCTCCTGCTTTGAACCTAAATCTTGGACAGCCGGACGACAGCAACCGACCTGCGGGTGACACCATGCGCGTTGCCTACGAACGTTTGGCTGACGGGTTTGGTCCAGGATTCAATGGCCCACTAATGGTTGCCGTAGATCTACGTGGCGAGAGCGACAAGCAGGGAACATTGCTTGAGCTATCCAAAGAGATGAACAACACTTACGGTGTTGAATCAGTCGCGCCAGCGCAACTGAACTCGGCAGAAAACACTGCCGTGATCATGGTGATCCCAACCACAGCGCCTCAGGCACAGGAAACCAGCGATCTTGTGAAGGAGCTGCGTGATAACGCTATTCCAGCAGGTCTGCAAGGTTCTTCAGCCAAGGCTTACGTTGGTGGCCAGACGGCAACCTTCGACGATCTGGCATCGAAAGTTCAGGACAGCCTCCTGCTGCTTGTCTTGGTTGTAGTTGGTTTGTCACTTCTCCTGCTCACCTACTTCTTTAGATCGATTGCCCTGCCAATTGCCAGTGCATTCATGAACCTTCTATCGATTGGTGCTGCTTATGGTGTGGTGACACTTGCATTCCAAACCGAAATGGGCGCCCAGTTACTCGGTGTTGATCAGCAGCCGGTTGTCTCATTCGTGCCAATGCTGATGTTTGCAATTCTCTTCGGGTTGAGCATGGACTACAACGTCTTTCTTGTTTCCGCCGTACGTGAAGCCAAGGAACGCGGAGAGAGCGCCCGCAAGGCATTGGTTTCGGGTATCGGTAGAACTGCCAGCCTGATTTCAACGGCTGGAGCAATCATGGCTCTTGTATTCCTTGGTTTCATGATGACCAATGAGACCGAAGTCAAGATGATCGGACTCGGACTTGCCGTCGCCGTTATCGTGGACGTCACCTTAGTTCGCCTAGTTCTGGCTCCAGGACTGATTTCGCTTCTCGGTGACAAAGCCTGGTGGATTCCGAAGTGGATGAACAAGGCTTTCGGCAAGGAAGTCAAGCTAGAACACTAAGCAACCCTCCTCAGAGAACCCCATCTGTTTCCTAGCAGGTGGGGTTCTCTCACTAAATGAGTAAGCCAATAGGGGATTACAACAACGGCTCAGATGTTTGCGGCTCGATTCCCTTCAAATGCAACTAAACCCTTCCGGATCGAACGAATCGCTAATTTTTACTAGTTTGGGAAAACCAGATACGGTTTAGAATCTCACTAACAGGCGCTTAGGAGAATTGTGAAGAATCTAATCAAGTTGGTTACGGCTATCTTGGCCGCATTCGCACTATTAGTTGGATTCTGCCAACCTGTCAACGCTGTAACACCGGAACCTGAGACCGTATCATTCTCTGTTTATTTCAAGGAAGACTCGACGTCCCTCAGTGCTTCAGCGAAAGCAATCCTTAGGGAGAAATACAGCAGATATTCGACCGATATCCAAAACATTTCAATTAAGGGCTATGTGCGATCAAGCGGTGATGGAAAACGTTTAATTAAATGTGCGACAAGTAGAGCAAAAAACGTCAGTTCGTACCTAAAGACCCTTGGCTTCGCTTCTTCGATTAGCGCACGAGGAATTGGAACTCCTCCAACTGCAAAGCTGGCATCAACGGCCCGTCGAGCAACGATCACATTCACATTGCGACCAGTGACACCGCCACCGACGACATTCACAATCACGGTTACCTCAAATTCAGGTGGCACAGTAAGTCCAAGCGGCATCGCAGTGGTGAGTCAAGGCAGCGACAGTTTGATTTATACATTTTCGCCAGATAATGATTATTCGGTTGGCGCCATCACAATTGACGGAGTGACTTTAACTGGAACCGCGTTTTTCGATGCAGTTCATAACGGTTATAAATTCTTGAATGTTACTCAAAACCACACCATCTCAGTGGAATTCTGGATTTGGGGCATGGCCTAAGCCAAAACTTCCAGCTCCCTAGAGAGCTGGCCTTTGTCTATTCCAAATGAATATGGCGCTACCGCCCAGAGCGGCAAGGAGACCGAGACAGAAAACTAAACGTAGGTCGGACCCGGTCTCAGCTAAATCATCTTCACTGTCTTCGGAACGCCATTGCGCGTAAAGAGTTGTATCTCCAGCCGGAGCGAATGCTGCGCCCGAGTTTACAGCTTGCCCAGAGCCGTCGGCCTTCGTGTTCCAACCTGTTAACCTGTATCCCAACTTCAAAACTGTGCCTTCAACGGGTAATACGATGTCGCTGGTTCCCGTTGTGTGGTTGATGGTGGTGGGCGTAAATTCCCCACCAAGCGAATCAAAGGTAATCGTGTATGTGCGCTTCATCGATGTCAACCACATACTTAAAACAGGATTTATCTGTCCTCGAACTCTAAGGGATTGCGTCCATAATGTAGAGATTGAACCATCTGGGGAGAAGGCGACACTTTCCTCCCTTAAACTCGATGCGGACGTTTGTATAGCAATAGGGGTGCTCCAGTTAAGGCCGGCTGGTTTAGAGGAATACATTAATTTGTTGGCTCCAGATGCTTGACTCTTCCAAACGATTTGAATTTCTCCGGATGCAAGTTTTGATAGATGCATTGTTCCCGCATCTATTGAGGGGTCAGAGAAGTCAGTTGGTGTGTTCCACGTTCCCCCAACAGGTTTTGACATCGAATAGATGTGATATTGCGCACCCGGCTCCATGGCTACATAGAACAAAGTCAAGGTTTCATCTGCATCTGTAATGAGGTAATGCTCTACTGCGGTTTGATTTGCCGGGCTCAATGTTTCGATGTTTGTCCAAGCCGAATCCGCCTTGAGTGTTCGGATCTGCACCCGTGATTCTGTTATTGAACTAACGTGCCAGGAGTAATGGAGATCGCCTTGAGAGTCCAAGAACATATTGGGGGTATAGGCAGCGTTTGATCCGTCGGATAATTCGTGTGGCGCACTCCAAGTAGTGCCGAATACGCGGTGCTGGGTAGTTGCAGTTTTCACACCAGAGGAACTGTTTCGTTCGTAGGCGAGAGTTATTTTGCCAGTTCCCGACACCTTAGCCGTGATATTCGAAGCCCCGCGAGTCCCCAAATCATAGCTATCTACTGTCCCCCAGGAGCCATCCTTGGGACGTTCCACTGCTTCGATGAATTGTGTCGAGGAGATAGATGCAGCCCAAAAAGCAGTTACGTTTCCTGTTTGATCAGAAACGACGTGAAGTTGCCCAGCTGAGAATCCAGTTCCTCCACCACCAATTGCGACTATTGGCCCCCAGGCTTGTCCACTTTCCTTATAGCGCGCTTGGATCGAGTAAGGGGTTGCGTTGTCCAACCAGATGGCGCTGAGATTCCCTTCTGCATCGATGGCCATTGATAGGTTAAGAGCGTTTGAACTCTCGGAGCTGATTGACTCTGCGCTGGACCAAGTGCTTGACGTTCTAGCTTTTGTCATCATGCGAGCGATTAATTGACCGTTTATTGTTTCACTCCAGTAGGCAAGAGAATCTCCCGTTGGGCTGACGACTACTTTGGCGCCGTTGTAGCCTGTGGAAGTTGTCAGTTGAGTAGGAGTATCCCAGTTACTTGTTGATGCCTGCGATGCAACTGCGGGTAGACCGATCAAAGAGATGGAGATCAAACATGAAATTAGAGACCTAACTAACTTTGACATCGGCGCTCGTTCAGTTTTCGACATTGTTAGATTCTATTGGTGTTTCAGTCATCAATGAATCTGCATTTGAGTTGAAGCAGACACACTCATGAATTTGAAAATGCGCAACATTTTTGTAGCTCAGGTGCAAGCCGTTTGGTCTGGAACTCGCATCTCGCAGAAGCCCCCTACTTAGCTGGACTTTAGGCAAATGGATAGGCAATCTAAACTTCTACTGCACCACAAACACGTTTTTAGCGAACAAGCGGAAGGGTAATTCATTAGCTAATGAGTAGCACGCTTGGTTTGGATAGGTCTGCTGGTCTTCGAAAGAGGAAAAGGCAAGACATTCAGCTTCTTCGCGCAGTAGCTGTTTTGGCGGTTGTGGGTTACCACTTTGGCGTTGCTGGTTTCGAATTCGGGTTCTTGGGCGTCGACATCTTCCTAGTTATTAGCGGATACCTAGTTGGGGGAGGCTTACTAAGTGAGCTTCGGAAGAATGGGCGTATTGACCTTCGAAGGTTCTTCACTTTAAGAATCAAAAGATTGTTGCCAGCATCGATTGTTGTTGTCGTTGCATCAACCCTTTTGCTTTATTCAACTAACTTGCTCACCACGCGCGATCTTCGTCACGCTCTCTGGAGTTCTCTATATGTTCAGAACATAAACCTCGCTATTGAGGGCGGAGATTACCTAAGCAAGGACATGCTTCCGACCTACTTCGTGCACTTCTGGTCGTTGTCGCTGGAGGAACAGTTCTATGTGTTCGTGCCCATTGTCTTGCTACTTTTGGTCAGAACAAAACTTGCTAAGCGACCGCTGATAATTTTTGCTGCAATTGGAACCGGAAGCCTAATTCTTTCGCTTTATCAAACGGCAGCAGGCGATGCTTCCGCATATTTCAGCCTCACGACTAGGGCTTGGCAGTTCATTCTTGGAATGGTTGTGGCAAATCTGAACCCGAGCAAAATCGCTTCACGGATACTTTGGCTTGTTTCTCTTCTTGGCCTTGCGGTTTTCTCTTTATTGATGAACCAAGACCTAGGCATCTTATTTCCAGCTCCTGGCGCAATCATTCCTAGCGTGATTACCGCTTTGGCGTTGGCTGCGGGAACCAGTATTCCGTTGAGAATCCCAGTTTCAGCTTTGCAATGGCTGGGAGTAGCTTTGGGTGACCTTTCGTACTCGATCTATTTGGTTCACTTTCCAATTTCACTTCTCGTCGCAAGTTGGAGCGAGGACGGCAACTCTTCGCTCTTTGTGGTCGCCGGTCTGATTCTTACCTTGGTGAGCGCTTTCATTTTGAAAACAACAGTTGAGGATCCGGTTAGGTATCCCGGGTTCTACGGTTCCAAATTCAAATTCGGTGTTCCCAAGATTTTGCTTGCAAATCTGGCGCTTGTTTTGAGCATTGTTGTTTCAATCCAGGGCTTGAGCTTCGTGACTCAAAACCCTTCAATCGAACCAACAAGTAAACCCACACCGACCGCCGAATCACCCGGCAACATAGATGAACCAGCACCTTCCGCGGAGTATTGCTTTGGTGCGATGGCCATGACAAGAGACGGTTGCCAACCTTTCATACTTTCAAAGCCTGTTCTTCCACCTCAGTCGGCAAACGAATCCATTTCTAACGCCTATTCGAATGGCTGCCACATCCAATTCAGCACCAACCCTAGGTTCAAGTCTTGTTACTACGGAACTAAAACGGGCTATAAGGCAACCATCGCGTTGGTGGGCGACAGCCATGCAACACAATGGCTTCCAGCCTTCGACGCGGCTGGAAAAGCTTCTGGAATCAGGATCAAAACTTTCCTTATGTCAGAGTGTGTTTTCGGATCGGTAATCCTGACTAGCTACTGCAAGGGTTTCGCACCTTGGGTGTTCAGCTCACTGGAGAAGGCCAACAATGACTTCGCAGCTATCTTTATTTCAAACCGAGTTTCGAGACCTGAGCTTCTACCAAAATCGGACTATCTAAAGAAATCCTTTACGAGTACTTTGGAATCCTTGAAAACCACCAACATAAAAATGTTCTTGATTGGCGACACCCCTCTGGGCACTTTGAATCACTCCGACCCAAACCTCTGCCTACTTAAGAATGAACCCAAGAATTGTTTCGGTCTAGTGAAAGACGTGATTTGGAAGAACCCCTTTGTAGAAGCGGTCCAGGAAAGCGGTATTGGCGAATACATTTCTGTGGACAACCTCTTCTGCATCGGCTCGAAGTGTTACAAATCAATCGGAGGCGTTCCTGTCTATCGAGATGACGACCACATAAATGTTTATTTCTCCAAATCAACGATGGAGATTTGGAAAACTCGATTTGATGAGCTCTTGGCGGATCAGGTGCGCCAAGACCTTAAAGAGTGACCTCACGGGAATTACTAAACGCGACTGGCGCTTTATATCCTTGGAGGAATAATGAAAAACAACACTTTGGCGATGCTGGCGACCATCTCGCTCGTTTTCTCTCTGGCTACTTTGATTGGGTATGTAGAGCCAGCGGTTTGCGCGGGGAGCCAAATCCAGGATCTTGCAACCTGCACCCAAGCTTCGAACGAACATCTGCTTTTGTTCGGAGTGTTCTTTTCCTTCGGCGCAATTACGCTTTTGGCCGGCGCCCTAAAAAACAAACTTCGCTCCAAGCGACTCAAGAAGTGATTTGTGAGAACCCTCGGAATAGACCTGGCTGCAGAACCCAAGGGAACAGCAGCGACTGTTATCGAGTGGTCTGGTCGTGGCGCAAAAGTTGTCACTGTTGAAGTCGGCGTAACGGATCGTCGCATAGTTGACCTGGCGGCCGGTGCGGACAAGGTCGGAATTGATTGTGCTCTGGGATGGCCAACCGATTTTGTTTCTTTCCTAAACAACCAAAGTTCATTGGGTCCCGTTGTTGATGTCGTTGGCGGTTTGGATTGGCGTCGCAAGTTGGCTTATCGCGAAACAGATCGATACGTCAGATCGATTACTGGCCGTTGGCCTCTTAGCGTTGCTACGGATCGTTTAGGGATGACAGCTCTTCGGTGTTCTGGGCTTTTGGCAAGGCTGCAAGAATCCGGTGTTGAGATTGACAGGTCGGGTTCGGGTCTAGTCGTTGAGGTTTATCCCGGCGCGACACTGAGAATATGGGGTCTCGTCAGGCAAGGCTATCGAGCCTCTAGCGCCCTTCGAATGGCTTGCTTGGACGAATTGCAGGAACAGGCTCCTTGGCTGAACTTCGAAGATTTCAGGCAACTACTTGCATCATCTTGTGATGCATTTGATTCTCTTTTTGCAGCTTTGGCCACGCGCGCTGCTGCTTTGGGTCATTATCAAAAACCCACTGAGAACTTGCTAGAGGTTGCTAAAGCAGAAGGCTGGATTGCGCTACCCGCCCGAGGGTTGGATCAACTACTTTCTCAGTAGAGCGAAGATATAGGCTGCCGAAAAGCCGAACCCAACGGCTGCATAAAGGGCAGTAAACCAGGTGATGCCCGCTGGAATTAGCAGGGTTAGAACTCCGAGCGCGAAGGCGCTGACCATCATTACTTTTCCCGCGAATACAACGGATTCATCTGACCCTCTGGTGCTGTGAGAAAACATGTTTCCGGAAAGCGCTACCAATGTGATCCCGGTCATGCGCATTGACCAATCGAGGGGACTGTTGGAGGTGAGCCCGAGAAGTTCGTTGAAGAGTGAGGGGGTAATAATCAGTGCTAAAGCGCTGAGGCCGAAAACTAGACTTCCGAACTTCAAAACAATTCTTACCGCACTAATTTTTGACATTTACATTCACACTTTCATATCCGCGGAGAACAAAACCAGGACGACGAACCGGCTCGCTGTTAAGTTTCAGGTTTGGGTATTTCTCAATCAGCATTGGAAGTGAGGTGGTCATTTCCATTCTTGCTAGCGGGGCGCCGATGCAGAAGTGGATTCCAGCACCGAAACCGATTTGGGGGTTTGGATCTCTGGTGATGTCCATCTCGGTTGGGTTTTCAAACATGCTTTCATCGCGGTTGGCTGAACCTAGCAGCGATGC
>JBJORE010000024.1:0-10421 GCA_046049565.1 Actinomycetota bacterium | reverse complement strand
CACGAAGCTATGGGTCTAACCATGTACGGTCAGATGACCGCTGGTTCCTGGATCTACATCGGCTCGCAGGGAATCGTTCAGGGAACCTATGAGACCTTTGCGGCAATCGCCGACAAGCGTTACGGCGGAACCCTGGCTGGAACTTTGACTCTCACCGGTGGTTGCGGTGGAATGGGTGGCGCACAGCCACTCGCCGTGACCATGAACGAGGGAACCTGTCTGATCGTTGACATCGACGAATCACGTCTGCGCAAGCGCGTTGAAACTCGCTACCTAGACGAAATTGCTGACAACCTAGACGATGCCATCGAGCGCGCGGTTGCTGCCAAGAACGCAAAGAAGGCGATCTCGATCGGTGTGGTTGGAAACGCCGCCGACGTCTTCGCTGAAATTCTGAAGCGTGATGTGCCGGTAGATATCGTGACCGACCAGACTTCTGCACACGACCCGCTGTACTACATCCCTGAGGGTGTTGAACTGAAGGACGCTCGCGCATACGCGGAGAGCAACCCAGCAGAATTCACCCGCCGCTCGGAAGCTTCGATGGCAAAGCAGGTTGAAGCAATGGTTGGGTTTATGGCTAAGGGTTGTGAAGTTTTCGATTACGGAAACTCAATCCGCGACGAAGCTCGGAAGGGCGGCTACGCCGACGCCTTCAAGTTCCCTGGTTTCGTACCTGCCTACATTCGTCCACTGTTCTGTGAAGGAAAGGGCCCATTCCGTTGGGTCGCACTCAGCGGCGATAAGAAGGATATCTATCGCACCGACCATGCCGTCATGGAACTCTTCCCAGACAACGTTCACCTGCAGCGCTGGATGAAGATGGCTCAGGAGCGAATTGAGTTCCAGGGTCTGCCAGCTCGTATTTGCTGGTTGGGTTATGGCGAACGCGACAAAGCTGGAGCGGTGTTCAACGACCTAGTTGCTAAGGGTGAGGTTAGCGCTCCAATCGTGATCGGTCGCGACCACCTTGACTGCGGATCAGTTGCCTCGCCTTACCGCGAAACCGAAGCGATGCTCGATGGTTCAGATGCAATCGCCGACTGGCCAATATTGAACGCCATGCTAAACGTTGCCTCTGGCGCATCCTGGGTTTCGCTTCACCACGGTGGTGGCGTTGGTATGGGTCGTTCGATCCACGCCGGTCAGGTAACCGTTGCCGATGGAACAGCTCTCGCAGGCGAGAAGATTCGCCGAGTGCTTACCAACGACCCAGGCATGGGTGTCATCCGTCACGTTGATGCCGGCTACGACATTGCCAAGGATGTGGCTCGCGAACGCCACGTTCACGTGCCGATGCTCGACACCGAGTAGGGTCTAAACGTGCGCAGTGTCGCTATAACTAACATCGGGTCCCTCGTCACCATCGACCAGGGTCTTGAGTTAGGTCTACTCGGCGAACTGCGTGACTCGGCAATCGTGGTTGAAGATGGCCTGATTGCCTGGGTGGGTAGTTCGGCAGCGGTTCCAGAAACCGATGAAGCAATCGATGTTGAAGGGCGCACAGTTCTTCCTGGATTCGTTGACTCTCACGCGCACCTTATGTTTGCAGGCGACCGCGCTGCCGAGTTTTCCGCTCGCATGGAAGGTTCAGCATATGCCGCAGGCGGTATTCGAACTACCGTTGCAGCAACCAGGGCCGCGAGCGATGCCGAGTTAGAGGCCAACTACCTGCGTTTGGTTGCCGAAATGCGAACATCGGGAATTACAACTTTCGAGACCAAGAGTGGTTACGGGTTAACCGTTGAAGACGAGGCGCGTGCGCTTCGAATAGCTGCCAAGCACACAAGCGAAACCACTTTTCTAGGCGCTCACGTTCTGCCTGCCGAATTCGAGGGTCGAACGGACGAATACGTTTCCTTGGTCACCGGTGAAATGTTGAATCAGGTTGCCGATAGCGCTAAGTGGATTGACGTGTTCTGTGATCGAGGAGCATTCACCGTGGAGCAGGCGCGAGAAATCCTTTCCGCAGGAAAAGCCCTTGGTCTTATGCCTCGCCTGCATGCCAACCAGTTGCAACAGGGTGGCGGAATCCAGCTCGCCGTTGAAATGGATTGTGCATCGGCAGATCACTGCACTCACTTTGACCAAACCGACATCGATGCGCTCGCGGGATCCAACACAGTGGCCACACTTTTGCCGGGGGCTGAATTCTCGACCAGAGCAATTTACCCTGACGCTCGAAAGCTTTGGGAAGCTGGAGTCAAAGTTGCCATAGCCACCGACTGCAATCCAGGCTCGAGTTACACAACTTCGATGCCGTTCGCTATCGCAGTTGCAGTTCGAGACATGCATTTCACCGTTGAGCAGGCCATTTGGTCGGCAACCATGGGTGGCGCGAAGGCACTTCGTCGTAGTGATGTTGGAGCAATCAAAGTAGGAATGCGTGCCGATTTGATAGACCTAAATGCACCTAGCGCTCTTCACCTCGCCTACCGCCCTGGCGTGAACCTGATCAACCAGACTTACACTGCAGAAGCTTTCAAATAAAGGAAAACCATGAGCAAAGTAACCATTCACACCTCAGGGCTAACCCGCGCTGACCTAGTTAACGTGGCTCGCCACGGCGCTCAGGTAGAGATTGGCCAGGACGCGATTGATGCCATGGCCAAAACCCGCGCGCACATTGAAGCCCTCGCCAAGGGTGACACCCCGGTTTATGGAATCTCCACTGGCTTTGGCGCTTTGGCAAACCGTCACATCGCTCAGGAAGACCGCGTACAGCTGCAGAAATCGCTGATTCGCTCTCACGCCGCCGGCATGGGCCCTGCAGTTGAAACCGAAGTGGTACGTGCTCTAATGCTGAACCGCCTAAAGACTCTCTGTTCCGGCCGCACGGGCGTGCGCCCGGTTGTGGCGGAAACCATGGCGTCCCTTCTCAACGCCGGCATCACGCCAATCGTTCACGAATACGGTTCACTTGGATGCTCGGGTGACCTGGCTCCGTTAGCTCACTGCGCATTAGTTCTAATGGGCGAAGGACGAGCCACCGATGCCAACGGTGTCGAAAGGCCAGTATCAGAGCTTCTCGAAGAAGCCGATATTGCTCCAATCGAATTACAAGAAAAAGAGGGCCTAGCTCTAATCAATGGAACCGACGGAATGTTGGGAATGCTGGTTTTAGCCATTCATGATCTAGAGCAACTGGCAGATCATGCCGACGTCATTGCGGCAATGAGCGTTGAGGGTCTCATGGGAACCGACCAGGTCTTCCGCCCAGAACTTCACGAACCACTTCGCCCACATCCTGGCCAGGCCAAATCGGCAGCAACCATGTTTGCAGCATTGAAGGGAAGCGAAATTGTGGCGTCTCACCGTCATGGCGACGACAAGGTTCAAGACGCTTACTCGCTGCGCTGCGCTCCTCAGGTTTCCGGTGGCCTACGCGACACCATTTCCTACGCCACAATAGTTGCCGAACGTGAACTTGCGGCTGCCATCGACAACCCGGTGGTTCTAGAAAATGGCGAAGTAACTTCGAACGGAAACTTCCACGGAGCTCCGGTTGCCTACGTCCTAGATTTCCTAGCAATTCCAGCAACCGACCTCGGTTCAATGAGCGAACGCCGAACGGATCGCGCGCTTGACCGAGCTCGTAACTCAGGGCTCGAACCATTCCTTGCCAGTGATGCAGGTGTCGACTCGGGCTTGATGATTGCCCAGTACACCCAGGCCGGTTTGGTCAGCGAAAACAAGCGCCTGGCAAACCCAGCCAGCGTAGACAGTATTCCATCTTCTGCCATGCAAGAGGATCACGTCTCCATGGGTTGGCATGCTGGAAGAAAGCTTCGCAAGGTAGTTGATAACCTTCGACGCATACTGGCGATTGAACTGGTAACCGCAGCTAGAGCAGTTGAGATGCGTTCTCCACTAAAACCTGCGGCAGTAACCGGTGAACTCATTGCCAAATTGCGTGCTGCCGGAGTTCAGGGTGTCGGCCCAGACCGCTTCCTGGCTCCAGAGCTTGCTATCGCCGAAGAAGTGCTTCGCTAACTAAACTGTTCGAATGCTTGCATTCCTTCCAGGTCTTCTAACTGGACTTTCGCTGATCATTGCGATTGGCGCGCAGAATGCTTTCGTAATTAGACAAGGGCTAACCCGCAAATACGTTTTGATGACGGTTTTGTTCTGCATTGCCTCAGACGTGATTCTCATGGCAGCAGGTGTCGCAGGTCTCGGCGCACTCATTCTGCAAGTGAGCTGGCTCCTCGAGGTTCTTCGCTGGTTCGGTGTTGCCTACCTTCTCTGGTTTGCCTACGGGTCAGTCAAGTCGGCTTTCAAAAGTGATGCGCTTTCAACAAATGGAGACCACTCACCAACCCGTAAGCAAGTGCTGGCCACACTATTTGCTGTTACCTGGTTGAACCCGCACTGCTATCTGGACACCGTAATTCTGGTTGGCAGTATCGCCAACTCGTTCAAAGAGAACGCTTGGTTCTTTGGTCTTGGGGCGATGACCGGCAGCGTGCTCTGGTTCTTCGCAATCGGATTTGGCGCAAAGGCGGCCTCGAAAATCATGTCGAAGCCGTCATTCTGGAAAGCGCTTGATCTGGTTATCGCCGCCATCATGGTGACGATTGCTGGGCTACTTGCCTTCTACCGTTTTAGCTGATGACTTGGTGTTTCCAGCCGCGCCAGCGACAATTACGGAAAGCACAATGAACATCAGAATGATCCAGTACATGTTCACAACCCCGATCGATTGACCCACAAATCCTAGTAGCGGCGGACCAACGAGGAAAGATGTGTAACCGAACGCACTAACTGTGGCTACCTTTCGTGCCGGGTTCGGCTGTTCACCAGCTGCCGATAGGAACAGCGGGAAAGCCAAAGCTACACCGACACCCCAAAGGAAAGCACCGAACCAGGCTAATGGGATGCTGATTCTGCTGATCAGCAGAACTAAACCTAGGATTCCAATTACACCGGTAACTCGGAGAGTCAACGCTTTTCCGAAACGGTCGGTGAGCGGACCACCGAAGAACCGCACAATCGTCATTGAGGCGATGAGAATCGCGTAACCGACACCGGCTTCGGTGGCAGAAGCCTTGTAGTCATCAACTAGACCAATTGTGAGCCAGTCGTTTGACGCACCTTCGGCGAGAGTCATGCCAAAGATTCCAAGACCAAGCAAGACCACTACTTTAGTGAACATTGGACCGGCGTTTCCAGCCTTCTCTTCTTCGCTGTGAATGCCGTTGTCTTTTGGTAGCTGGGTTGTTCGAATCATCGGAACTACATATGCAGCCGTGATGATTAGGGCCAGTTGGATGATGATGTCGAAGTGAAAGGCGCTGGCGAGAGTTCCAAGTCCGGCACCAGATAGAGCACCAATCGAGAACGCAGCGTGCATCTTCGGCATAGCTGATCGGCCAAGACGCTGTTCGATGGCAGAGCCGTCCACGTTGATCCCAACGTCGGTCATGCCAGCACCAAAACCACTCACAATACCGGCTACGAAAAACAGGATTGGGCTGTGGAAAGCTAGCGATAGCGGGTAAAGAAGTGAGCCAATAAACCAGATCGTCATGCCCAAAGTGATGGCGTTTTTCGTACCGCGGTGAGCGATAAATTTACCGACCATGAGCAAGCCCGACATCGCGCCAATCGCACCACCCAATAGGAGTAGGCCGAGGGTTCCGTTGGTTACTTCCAGGGAATCGCGCACCTGTGGCAGGCGAACCATCATCGATGCACCAGCCATGCCGACAACGGTGAAGAACACCAGAATCGTACGGTGCCAGTTACGCAGGTTTACGGTTGCCAAAGTAGTCATTCGTTTAGTTTACGCAGGGTAGATTGGCAATGTGCAGAGGGTAACCGCAAGCGAATTAGCTAAAGTTTTTGAAGCGCTTCCAAAGTGGATTCGCGTTGTTGCGTCCGGCAATTTTGCTACGCCAAAGGCGCTATTGAAGCTTGCCGATTCACATCTGCCCGAATTTAGATTGTTCATGCTTGGTGCACAGACCGGAATTCCCGACCGTGAGGGTGTGATTTTTGAATCGCCCTTCATTGGCCCTGGAATGCGTAGAAACCCCAGACTGAATTACATCCCTTGCCGCCTTTCACTCGTTCCAGTTCTACTTTCCAATCACTACCGTCCGGATGTGGTGCTGATTCATGGTTCTGCCGTTCGAGACGGCAAGGTCTCTCTGGGTGTTGAGGTCAACATCTTGCCGGCGGCAATTGAATCCGCGAAACGAAATAACGGCATTGTTGTGGTGCAGTCAAACCCTCGTATGCCCTACACATTCGGCGACGGTGAAATTGACTTAGACGACATCGACTATCTGATCGATGTGGATGAGGAACTAAGCGAAGCACCCAATATTCCACTCAACGAAACCTCGCTAGAGATCGGGTCGCTAATCGCCGAGCGCGTATTAAGTGGCTCTAGTCTTCAACTAGGAATAGGTGCGATTCCTAATGCTGTCATTTCGGCCATGCAGAGACA
Organism: Actinomycetota bacterium; assembly: GCA_046049565.1. GTDB lineage: Bacteria > Actinomycetota > Actinomycetes > Actinomycetales > Microbacteriaceae > Rhodoluna. Next base: position 3,967 of record JBJORE010000024.1, on the reverse strand, counting down.
TCAGGGTCTTCAAATCTGGTCTGAAATGTTTAGCGACGGCGTGCTTGGGCTAGTAAGAAATGGCGCCGTGGATCCGGCCTCGACCCTAACGGCTTCTTTCCTGTTTGGTTCTCGTGATCTTTACGACTGGGTGAATCTAAACGAGCGAGTGCACATGAGGCGAACCGAAGTCACAAACGATCCCGGCGTAATCTCGATGCAGCCTCAGATGACCAGCATTAATGCGGCCCTTCAGGTTGATCTTTACGATCAGGCAAATGCATCTTTTGTGAACGGTCAGCCATACTCCGGCTTCGGCGGCTCAACCGACTTCATCGTCGGGGCTCTTCACGCCAAAGGCGGGGCATCCTTCATGGCATTACCTTCTTGGCACGACAAGACCGGAAGTTCGAACATCGTTCCCCGACTGAGTGAAACAGTGACTAGCTTTCAGCACAGTTATGTGGTCACCGAACAGGGTGTTGCCGAATGTTTTGGCAGAAGCGCCATCGAACAGGCGACCAACCTTATAGAAAAAGCTGCACACCCGGATGCCCGTGAATTCCTGCGAGCAAAAGCTTCCGAAGCTGGGTTATTTCGCTAGTTGTGGATTTGGTTTTAGTAGTAGCACTGATGCACTGGCAACCAAACAAAGCACAGCAGCGGTAATCCAAGCTACAAAGTAGTCTCCCTGAATGTCACGGATGATCCCCGCGAAAGCCGCAGCGATTGCAGCACCAACCATATGGGCGGCAAAAACCCAACCGTAAACCACCGACGAATTGGTAAGGCCAAAATACCTACGACAAAGTTCAACAGTTGGCGGCACTGTGGCAATCCAGTCAAGCCCATAGAACACCACGAAAAACAGAAGCGGGGGCTCAACATCCGGACCCAGCAAGAATGGTGCACTGAACAGGGCGAGGCCACGAAGTCCGTAGTAGATAACGAGAAGAATCACTGGGTTCACTCGGTCGGTCAGCCAACCTGAAGCAATGGTGCCTATAAAATCAAAGATTCCAACTACTGCCAAAAGGCCTGCGGCAAGGGTTGTTGGCATGCCGTGGTCGTGAGCAGCTGGAATGAAGTGCGCCCCAATTAAGCCATTGGTCGTCCAACCACAAACAAAAAACGTTCCAGCTAAAACCCAAAAAGGCATTCTCTTTGCGGACGCGATCAGCACTGTTAGGTTGTCACGAACCGTAACAGCGGGTTTCGCGTCTTCCTTAGTGTGTTCACTTGCGCCAACTGGGAAAGTATTGGCATCGCGAGGGTGCTCACGGTAAATACTCCAGAAAATAGGCATGATAGCCACTGAAAACGCTGCCACAACCAGTGCGCCATAGCGCCAACCAACGGAGTCAGTGAGAACGGTAATGAGGGGTAGAAAAACCAATTGACCCGTGGCGTAAGCAGCTGAGAAAACACCGGTGACTAGTCCTCGGTGCTTGTGAAACCATCGGTTAGCCACCATTGATGCAAAGACTAGGGCAAGGCAACCAGTACCAAAACCTACGAAGACACCCCAGTAAAGAAAAAGTTGCCACGGCTCAGTCATCCAGACGGTCAGCCCTGATCCGGCCGCTACTAAACCAAGAGCGACGACGACGATGCGCCGAACCCCAAACCGTTGCATGAGCGTTGCCGCAAAAGGCGCGGTCAATCCATAGAAAATCAGATTCAGTGAAAGTGCCGAAGATGTTAGCGAGCGCGTCCAACCATATTCCATTTCAAGGGGCATCAACATCGGTGATGTTGTTGAACGGAAAGCTGCCGCTGAAATTAGAGTGAGGAAAGTTACACCAGCGATCCACCAGCCGCGGTGAAGCTTAATCAAAGCTTCGGGCCTTGCTTGATGGCCTGCTTGTAAATATCTATGAGTTTCGCCGTGATTTGACTCTGCAGGACCGACCAGTCACCGGTGTCTAAAGCGCGCTTGGTATTTCCGGATCGAATATCTTTCGCTGCACGAATCATGACTCTAGCCATGTCGTCAACACTTGGCGTCTTCGATAACCAAACATGTTCATCCGGCAACTCGGCGGCAATCTTTGGATCAGCCACCAGCACCGGAGTTCCGACAGCAATAGCTTCGTAGACAGTCATGCCCTGGGTTTCGAAACCTACCGAACTCTGAGCCACCAAGTCCGCTTGAGCAAATCTAGCTACTAGATCACGGTGAGGGAGTCGGCCGTGGAAGGTGACTCTGTCGTGCAATCCGAGCTGCACCAACACCAGACGAACCTTGGCTTCGAGTTGCCCAGATCCGTAAATGTTTAGGTGGACATTTTCCAGATTGGCGGTGTGGAATGCACCGATGAATTCGGTGATTCGCTTTTCGCTGCTCAATCGCCCGGCCCATACGAAATCCAGAGTGCGATTCAGGTCCTTATGAACAACCGGAGAAATTCCTTCGACCACGTCGTCGTCAACACCGTTGGGGAAGACCAAGGCATTTGAAACAACCTTGTGCTTTTCAAGTTCGCGAGCGAAATGTCCAGATGGTGATGTAACAAAGTTGGCGTGACGACTGATCTGCTCCTTGAAAGCCCAAATGTCTTTGCTGTTTTTCGGAGTCTCGTGCCCAAGCATGGATGCAGCCCATGCATTCATGACCTGCGCAACACGTTGTGTTGCAATCTTTCCGAAGGTGTGGGAAATTCCTACCTCAAGATTTGTGTGCACTGTCTGCACCAGTGGCAGCCCATGATCTTTCGCCCAGGCGGCGCCAAGAATGGCACCCCACATGTCTGCTTGAATGTGAACGACGTCAACCGGTAAAGCCATTTTGGCTAGCTTTCGCTGTACGGTTCGGTAAGCCAACTTCAATGAAGGTTCGATTGAGTACGCGCCCGTTGGTGGAACAGGAAGGGATGGAACCTCGATCATTCCTTCGAGCCTGCGATTGCGCCTAAAACGGCGACTAACCACCATCGTTACGGTGTGCCCAGCTCGCTCCAAAAACTTCTTTTGCAGCATCAGGCTGGTCTGAACGCCACCGAGAGAATCAGGGTGGTGGTCTGCGAAGAATAGTATGTGCATCAGGTCAAATTTACCCCTTTATGCCATAGTGAAGTATGCAGGTTGAGGGGTTAATCGAGAAGGCCAAATTAAGTGGTTTTCAGCGAACATTTCGCTATTTGGGAGCTCCTTCCAATTTTTCTCTAGGTTTATTCGGCTTCTTTTTCGTCCTGCTTTCAATAATTTCTGTACTCACTGATGTGGTGAGTTTGGGCCAGTTCACAACGCTTTGGTTCCTTGTTTCAGGGGCAGCCTTTTTACCGCCGTTTCTAATCGGGTTTTTCTATAGAGTCCTGTATCTCAACAGGCACCTAGATAAACGCAGGGTGTTCGCAAATCTTGCCGTTGCCGCTTTAGCGGGAGCTTCGCGAAACGTTTCGGTTGGTGTGCTAGCCGCCTGGTCCGGTCTTGGAGGCGATAATCTTTGGTTGTTTCGTTTCATAGGTGGCGCCTTTATGGGTGTCGCCATATTTGTTCTCTGGGCTTTCGCCACCGGCTCGCGTCATGAATATCAAGTCTCCTTAGAGCGACTAAACCGACTTCAGTCAGAACTTTCAACAAAGAGAACTCAGATGCCAGAACAGCTTGTCGAAATCAACGCTGGCCTTCAGGAGCGCACCAGAAATGCGCTTTTTCCTCAGATCGAGGCAATTCGAAACCTACTCGGGGATGACACCCGCATCGGTGAAGCTCTAGAAAAACTTAGGTTCACGATCAGGGTTCAAATTCGGCCGATGATGGAAGAAATTTCGGATAGCCAACCCAAACCTTTCGAACTAAAGAACATTAAGCGCCTCAAGTCAATTCGTGCGTCTCTTCCAGACAGATTCACCCTTCGAGACAAAATCAGCCTCGGGTGGTCCTCTTTTCTTGAAACCCTCGGAGTCTCGATTTGGCTTTGGGTTTACAGTTCGCCAAATGGGTTCCTAGATAACCTGGCGCTATTTTTGATCTACGGAACTGTTTT
>JBJORE010000023.1:0-11106 GCA_046049565.1 Actinomycetota bacterium | reverse complement strand
GAACCAAGACTTTGCCCAGGTTGTTCACGATTCGGTTCGTGAGCATGCCAGAACTCCTTTTAGCGAAGAGGTTTGGCAGCAACTTTCCGAGGGAATCCGTTTCGTTCAAGGAGACTTCGACGACGACGCAGCATTCGACCGCCTAAAAGAGACCATCGAAGAATTGGATACCAAACGCGGAACAAACGGTAACCACGCGTTCTATCTTTCGATTCCTCCAAAGGCCTTTCCGCTGGTTTGTCGCCAACTCAGTCGCAGTGGTTTGGCTGATCCAAAGCCGGATGAATTCCGTCGCGTGGTAATTGAAAAGCCATTCGGTCACGACCTTAAGTCGGCGCGCGAGCTAAACGAAGTCGTCGAAGCTGTTTTCCCAGCTGATTCAATCTTCCGCATCGATCACTACCTCGGTAAGGAAACTGTTCAGAACATCCTTGCCTTACGTTTCGCCAATCAGCTTTTCGAGCCGCTTTGGAACTCCAATTACATTGACCACGTTCAGATCACTATGGCTGAAGACATCGGAGTGGGTGGTCGAGCTGGTTACTACGACGGCATTGGCGCCGCTCGAGATGTTATTCAGAACCATCTACTCCAGTTGCTTGCGCTAACCGCCATGGAAGAACCGGTTTCTTTCGATGCGGCTGATCTTAGAAACGAAAAGGAAAAGGTACTTCAAGCGGTTCGTCTTCCGAAAGACCTTGGAAAGTACACGGCTCGAGGTCAGTATGCCGGTGGTTGGCAAGGTGGCGAAGAAGTCTTGGGCTTTCTCGAAGAAGATGGCATGAACCCTAAGTCGGTTACTGAGACTTATGCCGCAATGCGCCTAGACATCAACACTCGCCGTTGGGCTGGAGTTCCGTTTTACCTGCGTGCCGGAAAGCGACTTGGACGTCGTGTGACCGAGATTGCAGTCGTGTTTAAGCGCGCTCCTCAACAACTTTTCGCAGCCGATCAAACTTCTGAACTTGGTCAAAACGCCTTGGTGATTCGCGTTCAGCCTGATGAAGGGGTTACGATCCGTTTCGGTTCTAAGGTTCCAGGTGTGGGTATGCAGGTTCGAGATGTAACCATGGATTTCGGGTACGGTCATGCCTTTACCGAAGCAAGTCCTGAAGCTTACGAACGCTTGATTCTAGATGTACTTCTTGGCGATCCTCCCCTATTTCCGCGTCACGAAGAGGTGGAACTCTCTTGGAAGATTCTTGATCCAATTGAGGAGTTCTGGGAGAAGCAGGGTCAACCTGAACAGTATCGTCCCGGCACTTGGGGCCCTGCCTCTGCCGACAAGATGATGGAACAAGACGGAAGGGCGTGGCGTCGTCCATGATCGTTGAACTCAAAGACACCACTGTCAGTAAAGTCTCTAAAGCCCTGGTTCAGATTCGTGAACAAGGTGGAGCTGTTGCGCTTGGTCGTGTTCTCACCCTAGTCATTCAAACCGACATAGATGGCTTCGAATCAGCCGTGAAATCCGCCAACGAATCGTCGCGTGAACACCCCTGTCGAATCATTGTTCTTGCCCAATCAAAATCAGCGGGCTCGGGTAAAGCGAAACTTGACGCGGAGATTCGCGTCGGCGGTGACGCCGGTGCTTCAGAGGTTATCGTCCTTAAAGCTCACGGTGAGGCCGCCAGCGACCCGGAACTCTTGGTAACTGGATTGCTTCTACCTGATGCTCCAGTCGTGGCGTGGTGGCCTTCTGAAGCACCAGAGCACCTATCTTCTTCGCCTATCGGACGCATTGCCACGCGGCGTATTACAGATGCGGCTCGCCAGAAGAATCCACACGCATTCCTAAAGCAACTTGCTAAGGGCTATCACCCTGGTGATTCTGATTTCGCCTGGACTCGAATCACGCTTTGGCGTGCCCAATTGGCTGCCATCCTTGATCAACCTCCATACGACCCTGTGACGGCGGTTGAGGTAACCGGAGCACCCGACTCTCCAAGTACCGACCTTCTGGCAGCTTGGCTCGGTTTGAAGCTGAAAGTTGATGTCTCGCTAACTCGCCAGCCTCGCGGCGCCTCGACCAGCGGCATCAAGGCCGTAAAGCTTATTCGCGCGTCAGGGAACATTGAAATTGTTCGCAGAGTTCCTGACATCGCAACACTGATACAGCCAACTCAGCCAACCCGTGAGATCTCTCTTCCTCGCCGGAGTGATCGTGATTGCCTCAGTGAGGACTTGCGACGCCTGGATCCTGATGAACTTTTCGGCAAGGTTATAAAGTGGTTCGCCCGATAGTAAATCGCTTCAAAGATAGTACCGCTGTAGCAACTCAAGCGGCAGCTGATCTTTTTGAGTTTGTTTCAGTGAAGCTAGAGACACAGCCTCGGGTTGACATCGCTGTAACTGGCGGAACAGTTGGTATAGCCACTTTGGCCGCTGCTAAAGAGTTTGATTTCAACTCACTCGACCTGAGGCGGCTTCACATTTGGTGGGGCGATGAGCGTTTTGTTCCTCGAAATAGTGATGACCGAAACTATATCCAAGCCAACTCAGCATGGCTCAAAGCGCTAAACATACCTTCGGAAAATGTGCATGTGTTTCCTTCGAGTGACGAGGGTCTCACCTTGACTGAAGCAGCGACGAGTTTCGCTGCACATTTCGACTCAATCGGTATCAACTTCGATCTAATGCTTATGGGCATGGGACCAGACGGCCACATCGCAAGCCTTTTCCCTGGAAAGACGGTTGGGGAGTCGATTAGTTCTGTGATTGCGGAGGTAGCTTCACCAAAACCACCACCATTTCGCCTCTCGTTCAACTACACGACCATCAACAACTCGAAAGAGATTTGGTTCACAGTAGCTGGGTCAGATAAAGCGGCTGCCGTCGCTACCGTCTTTGGAGATCAGCCGAACACGTTACCAGCAGGCAGAATCTCGGGAAAAGAAAAGACGGTCTGGTACGTAGACCAGACCGCCGGAAATCTTGTTTGGGGTTGCTAGGAAGTAGCAGTAAATCGGGCGAAAAGACCCAACGCCACGATGATAACGATCCAAACCACACCAAGAATGATGGTGATTCGATTTAGGTTTCGCTCAGCAACTCCTGATGATTGCATAGTCGTTGAAACACCACCACCGAACATGTCGGACAGTCCTCCTCCGCGACCTTTGTGTAAAAGGATGAGAAGGGTTAGCAGCAAGCTGATGATGAAAAGAAGCACCATTAGTGCGATGCGGATTGCGTCCATGTTTAGTCTCCTGAAGGCTTAATTCTATAACGCTAGGTGACTCTGAAAACGAGCAATACCTGCAAACTCTTCCGCATCCAGGCTTGCGCCACCAACCAACACACCGTCAACCTCAGGGCTTCTCAGGAATCCTGCGACATTGGCTGCCTTTACAGAACCACCGTAGAGAATGCGCACTTTGTCGGCAACCTCACCGTGGGCTCCACGAATAGCGTCACGTATCTTGCCACAAACGCTAGCGGCTTGTTCCGGTGTTGCAACCTGGCCGGTGCCAATTGCCCAAACTGGTTCGTAGGCGATTACGAAGTCTCCAAGGACTTCATGTCCTGCAAGAGCTGCCAGAGTCTGACGAACAGGAACAGCAGCAGCGCCTTCAGCCTCAAGTTCTTCCAAAGTTTCACCGACGCAAATAACCGGTGCAATTCCATGACGAAATGCTGCTGCGGTCTTAGCTTGAACCACTTGATCGGTTTCGTTGTGATACTGACGTCGTTCGCTGTGACCAATTAGTACGTAGTTAGCATCAAGCTTCTTCAGGGCGAGTCCAGAAACCTCACCGGTGTAGGCTCCAGAATCGTGTGCAGAAATGTCTTGTGCACCAAGCTTCAGTTCGAGGTTATCAGCGTCGATAAGTGTCTGAATTGAACGAAGCGAAGTGAATCCAGGGAATACAACTACTTCTGCGCTCTTGTATTCGAAGTTGGCATCTTTGAGTGTCCAAGCTAACTTCTGAACCAAAGCAATCCCCTGCTGGTGATCTAGGTTCATCTTCCAGTTGCCTGCGATAAACGGAATACGACTAGTCATTTAGGACCTCCAGGCCCGGTAGTTTCTTGCCTTCAAGGTATTCAAGGCTCGCGCCTCCACCTGTTGAAATGTGACCAAACTGATCGTCTTGGAAACCAAGGATGCGAACGGCTGCAGCAGAGTCGCCACCACCGACTACCGACAAACCGGAAACGTTGGTCAGCGCTTCGGCAACGGCCTTGGTTCCGTTGGCAAACTTATCAATCTCGAAAACACCCATAGGACCATTCCAGAAAACGGTCTTTGCCTCGCAAATTTCGCGGGCAAAGTTTGCGGCCGAATCCGGTCCGATGTCTAGTCCGAGGCCTGAAGCTCCGAATGGTGAAGCCTCAATTGCATCGGCTGCGGTTACAGTAACCTCAGCGTCCGCTCCAAACTTGCTAGCCACGACGATGTCGGTTGGAAGCACGATTTCTACACCGAGTTCCTTAGCGCGAGCGATGTAGCCCAAAACTTTAGGAATCTGGTCTTCCTCCAACAACGATGAACCAACTTTGAAGCCCTGGGCTGCAAGGAAGGTGAACACCATACCGCCACCAATGAGCAGCTTGTCGACCGTAGGAAGCAGGTGGTCGATAACGCCTAGCTTGTCGCTAACCTTGGAACCACCAAGCACCACAACGTAAGGACGCTCTGGGTTGGTAGTAAGGCGCTGCATGACATCTAGTTCCTTTTCGACTAGGAAGCCAGCATAAGAAGGAAGTAGTTGCGCTAGTTCATAGACCGAAGCCTGCTTGCGGTGAACGACACCAAAGCCGTCAGAAACAAAGATGTCCCCAAAGGCAGACAATCTCTCAGCGAAGCCTCGACGTACTGTCTCGTCCTTAGATGTTTCCTCCGGGTTGAATCGGAGATTTTCAAGAACTACCACTCCGCCACGATCTTGAACCTTTAGCGCTCCCTCAGCCTGGACACCAACTGTGTCGGCGGCAAAAAGTACTGGCTGGCCAAGCAGCTCGCTCAGGCGGTCAGCCGCAGGCTCAAGTGAATACTTCTCATCTGGAACACCCTCTGGGCGCCCAAGGTGGCTAATTACGACCACCTTGGCGCCTTGCTCGACCAAATACTTGATGGTTGGCACTGAGGCCACGATACGTCCATCATCGGTGATGCGCTTTCCGTCCAAAGGAACGTTCAGGTCGCAACGAATAATGACGCGTTTACCGTCAAGTGAGCCGAGCTCAGAGAGTTTTCTCATGATTTAGAGCTTTGAAGCAACTAGCTCGGTTAGGTCAACAAGGCGGTTTGAGTAACCCCACTCGTTGTCGTACCAAGACGAGATCTTTACGGTCTTACCAATTACCTTGATTAGACCAGCGTCAACGATCGATGAGTGAGCATCGGTAACGATGTCGCTCGAAACGATTGGCTCTTCGGTGTACTTCAAGATTCCCTTTAGTGGACCGCTAGCAGCAGCTTCCTTGTAGGCAGCTTGGATCTCTTCAACGGTAACTTCGGTCTTCGATACCAAGGTCAGGTCGGTGATTGAACCGGTTGGAACTGGAACGCGAAGCGCGTAACCGTCTAGCTTGCCTTTTAGTTCTGGAAGAACTAGGCCAATTGCCTTAGCGGCGCCGGTTGACGAAGGAACAATGTTGACCGCAGCTGCACGTGCGCGACGTAGGTCGCCGTGTGGGCCGTCCTGAAGGTTCTGGTCAGCGGTGTAGGCGTGAACGGTGGTCATAAGTCCGTTCTCGATACCGAACTTGTCATTGAATACCTTTGCGAATGGAGCTAGGCAGTTAGTCGTGCACGAAGCGTTCGAGATAATGTGGTGCTTCTCGTTGTCGTATAGGTGCTCGTTTACACCGATAACGAAGGTTGCGTCTTCACCGGTAGCAGGTGCCGAGATGATAACCTTTTTGGCTCCAGCCTTGATGTGTGCGCCAGCCTTGTCTGCGTCGGTAAAGCGACCGGTTGACTCGATTACGATGTCAACGCCTAGTTCGCCCCAAGGTAGGTCTTCTGGGTTGCGCTCAGCTAGAACCTTGATGACTTTGCCGCCAACAACGATGTTCTGACCATCAACGGTTACATCCTGGTTCAAGCGGCCGTGAACTGAGTCGTACTTTAATAGGTGTGCAAGCGAGGCTGGGTCGCTTAGGTCGTTTACTGCAACGATCTCAAGGTCAGTACCTTTGGCAAGTTCTGCACGCAAGTAGTTACGACCGATACGGCCGAAACCGTTAATTCCAACACGAATAGCCAATTTATCTCCCGAATATATTTCGAACCGATGCGTTTAAACGCCCGGGGTTTTTTATTTCAAACATCGGACTTTGCTACGCGTCTTTGGGAGCAATAAGTCTGGTCTTAGCCTACCAAAAGCCCTTTGGTTTTTGTGCGAGCTGCTTCGAAACGCTTAGTCACGTCTGACCAGTTGATAATGTTCCAGAAGGCCTTTACGTAGTCACCTTTGACGTTTTGGTAGTCAAGGTAGAACGCGTGTTCCCACATGTCGAGCATTAGTAGTGGAATGCTTCCAGTCGCCACATTTGACTGCTGATCGTAGAGCTGCTCAATGATTAATTTCTCGCCAACCGAGTCCCAAGCAAGAAACGCCCAGCCACTTCCCTGAATAGCAATTGCGGTCGCGTTGAAGTGCGCCTGGAAGGCCTCAAAGGAACCAAAGAACTCTGAGATTGCAGAGTTAAGTTCACCTTCGGGGCGGTCTGAATTGGTCGGTGCCAAGTTTGTCCAAAAGATTGAGTGGTTAATGTGTCCAGACAGGTGGAAGGCTAGGTCTTTCTGAAGCTTATTGATGGCACCGAATTCATTCTTTTCGCGCGCTTCTGCCATCTGCTCTAGTGCAGCATTTACACCAGCTACATAGGCTGCATGGTGCTTCGAGTGGTGGAGTTCCATGATTCTGGCAGAAATGCTCGGCTCTAGGGCAGCGTAGTCATAGGAAAGTTCTGGAAGGGTGTACTTAGTCATTGTTGATCCTTTGCTAGTTGTATTTAAAAAGCACTATGTTTCGGAAGTTATTCCGCGTCATCGCCGAGGTATGCCTCGGTGTTGGGGATTCCAAGCTCTTCGGCAAGTTTGTCAGCCATGGCCAAGAGTCGTCGAATGCGACCAGCAACAGCGTCTTTAGTCATGGGTGGTGAAGCTAAGTGGCCTAATTCATCTAGTGAGGCTGCCTTGTGCTTGAGTCTGAGCTCGCCTGCGTATTTGAGGTGCGCAGGAATATCTGGACCGAGAATTTCAAGAGCCCTAGCCACGCGAGCACCAGCAGCCACTGCAGCTTGAGCAGAACGCCTCAAGTTTGCGTCATCGAAGTTAGCCAATCGGTTTGAAGTAGAACGAACTTCACGTTTCACACGAAGTTGATCCCACTTCTCTTGGATTCCTTTCGCACCAATGAGTTTGAGAAGCACAGAGATTTCTTCACCCTCGCGGATTACCACGCGGTGAACTCCCCTGACTTCTCTTGACTTAACCCCATTGATGCCAAGACGCTTCGCAAGGCCTACCAGTGAAGATGCCGCCTCATTACTAGGACAAGTAACCTCAAGCGAAGAGGATCGTCCAGGATCAGTGAGGGAACCGTGTGCAAGCAAAGCTCCACGCCAGACAGCTGCTGCGACTTCAGCAGAATCTGAAATAAATCGTGAATGAATACCTCTAACTGGCTTGCCAGTTGGGTAATAAAGTCCGGTTTGACGTATGAGTAAATCAGTTTGTTTCAATACTCTGAGATTGTGTCGAGAGGATTTGCGAATTCCTGTTGCGTGCAAGATGTCAACTTTTGAATCGATACCGAACAGGTCTTTGAGCTCAGCTTTCACCCTGTTTGCAAGTTGAGCTGAGTCGAATTCAGCTTCCAGAATCATGGTTGCGTTCACAACGTGCACAGACGCAGTAAATCTGAGGATGACGGAAAGTTCGGCGAGACGGAGTTCACCCTTGGTTGGCTTCAATCTTGATAACTCGTACTTTAAATCAGCCGTAAGTGCCATGCTCACTCCCTTCCCAAGTCGCGGTGCTTTAAAGTTACCGAAATATCTGGAAGCTGTCCCAGTAATTCAGAAATTCTTCTGGAAACTGCAACCGAACGATGCTTGCCTCCAGTGCAACCAATGGCAATTGTTGCGTAACGTTTGTTTTCCGAAACATAGCCGCGAAGAACCGGCTTCAATGCTGCAACGTAATTTTCAATAAACTCCTGGGCTCCATCGGCACCAAGAACGTAGTTGCTCACGGCGTCATCCTCACCAGTAAATGGGCGAAGTTCCTCTTTCCAAAAAGGGTTGGGGATGAATCTGGCGTCGGCAATCAGATCAGCATCGGTAGGCGTTCCGTATTTGAAGCCGAAAGATTCGACGATTACCCGAAGTTTCTTAGCCTGGTCAAAACTGAAATGTTCTGCCGTGACGTTACTCAACTGGTGGATGTTTAATTCTGAAGTGTCGATGATTATGTCGGAACTTTCACGAACTGCGAGGAGTTGCTGGCGTTCGGCAGCTATTCCATCTAGAAGGGTTCCGTTAGCCTGAAGCGGGTGTGGGCGCCTTACATTTTCAAAACGCTTAATTAAGGCACTGTCTGTAGCCTCTAGAAAAACTAGACGTAGATTTACGGAACGTCCTCTTAATTGAGCCAAACTGTCAAGCAACTCTACAAAAAACTCTCGACCACGAACATCAATAACAACCGCTAACTTTGGAAGCGGTGTCTTTGCCAGTGAAAAAAGGTCGGAGATTGGAGAGAGCATTTGGGGTGGAAGGTTATCGACAACATACCAGCCAAGGTCCTCCAAAGCATTACCTACTGTGGAACGGCCAGCGCCAGACATGCCAGTTACAACAATCAACTCGTGTGTGTTCACTGCCCCTCCACTTCCTGCCAAAAGTCTATTGCCTAGCGCGACACGCCGAGAGGAAAAACAGAACTCAATTGGATAACGTATCTCGAATCGATTGTGCTAGAACTGGGCCAATCCCAGGTAAATCGGAGAGTTCCTCCAGTGTTGCGTTTCTAACTCGATTCGCTGAACCAAAGTGCTTGAGAAGCAAGCGAACTCGGTTTGGACCAAGACCAGGAATCTCTTCAAGGATCGACGCAATCGTAGCCTTACGTTTAAGTCGCTGATGTCCGATGGCAAATCGATGTGCTTCATCTCGCAGGTGCTGAATCAAATACAGCTCGTTGCTCGCCCTTGGGAGGATTATGGGAAAAGGGTTAGTTGCCTGCCAAAGTTCCTCTAATCGCTTGGCAATCCCAACGATTGGTAAATCGGGAATACCAGCCTCTTGGGCAGCTTTGGAGGCAGCGGAGACTTGTGGACCTGCCCCATCCACAACAATCAAGTCTGGCTTTGAATCGTCATCCAAAATGCTTCTGAATCGCCTTACGAGCACTTGGTTCATTGCATCGGTGTCATCTGTAGCTGAGGCCAGAGAGTATCTGCGGTATAGGTCTTTCTGGGGCCGACCGTCGACAAATACAACCTTTGATGCCACAATTCCTGTGCCAGCTAGGTGTGACACGTCAAAGCATTCAATTTTCAAAGGTGCCTTGGCTAACCCAAGAGCGTCCTGAAGGTTAGACAGAGCGACCGAACGAGAAGTGAAGTCTGTAGCACGTTTCATTTTGGCGTTTCTGAGCGAGTGTTCTGCATTTGTTATTGCAGTTTCAAGAAGTGATTTCTTATCCCCGCGCATTGCCACGCGTATGGCGAGCTTGGAACCTTTGGCATCCGAAAGCCATCGTTCAACTTCCTTATGATCTCTTGGCAACTCTTGAACGATGACTTCCTTAGGGTAATCATCTTCCTCGTTTGAATAACTGTTCTGAAGCGTATATTCGATGATTTCAGAAAGCGAACGTTCTAACTCGAGATCGACAACCCATCCTTTTGCGCCACGAATACGTCCATCGCGCACCTTGAACATGTTGACGGCAGCGGTGTAACCATCCATTGCGACCGCAAAAACATCGGCCGAAGCGTTGTCTTCGAAAACCACGGCACTCTTAGCGCTCACGGCCTCCAATGCGCCAATTTGGTCTCTAAATTTCGCTGCCAATTCATACTGTTCGGCCTCGGAGGCTTCCATCATTCGCTGCCTCAAAGATGCAACGTACGATGTGTCCGCTCCACTTACGAAAGACGAGAATCTATTTGCTAACTGACGGTGTTCGTCTTTAGAAATTCGACCGACACAAGGTGCTGAGCATTTACCGATTTCTGCCAACAAACATGGACGATTACTTCGCTCTGCCGCGTCGAAAGTTGACTGACTACAACTGCGCATCGGGAAGACCCGCAGCAGTCCGTCAATTGTTTCACGAATGGCCCAAGCCTGAGTGTATGGGCCGAAATATTTGGAGCCACCGGGTCGTCTAGTTCGGGTTGAAAATACCCTGGGAAACTCTTCCTCGAAGGAGATTGCCAGATTAGGACTTGTCGTCTCGAAACTGCACGTTGAACGGCGGGTTGAACTGCTTGATCCAAGTGAATTCGAGTTGCAGTGCTTCGAATTCGGTTTTTACGATGGTCCAGTCGATGCGCGTGGCCGATTGAACCATCCGTCGAGTACGTTCATGTAGCGTCTCAGGTTTTGCAAAGTAACTAGTCAGACGAGCTCGAAGGTTCTTGGCTTTTCCCACGTAGAGAATTCGATCATTATCGTCGAACCACCGGTAGACACCAGGGTCTACCGGAATTGTCTCGGTGTTAGGAAACCAACTTCGAGTCGCAGACATATTGGCTAGAGAAGTTCTTTCAGGAATCCGCCTGTAAAGCTCTGAGTCATCTTAGATACTTGCTCAGGCGTACCCTCTGCAATAACTAAACCACCTCCGGCGCCGCCTTCTGGACCCATGTCAATCAGCCAGTCGGCACACTTGATCACATCAAGGTTGTGCTCGATGACGATAACGGTGTTGCCTTTATCGACCAGACTGTTTAGAACTTCGAGTAACTTGCGGGTGTCTTCAAAGTGAAGACCAGTAGTTGGTTCATCTAGGACGTAAATTGAGCGACCATTGCTGCGCTTTTGAAGTTCTGTTGCCAACTTAACTCGTTGTGCTTCACCACCCGAAAGTGTTGTAGCCGACTGCCCTAAACGAACGTAACCAAGTCCAACTGAAACCAA
>JBJORE010000022.1:0-10994 GCA_046049565.1 Actinomycetota bacterium | reverse complement strand
GATTGGGTTCGCGTTGTTTACGGTGTCCTCGTACATGATGTATGGGTAACCGGACTCGAACTGAAGTTCCGCGATGCGCTCAAACAAAACACGAGCCTTAATCTTGGTCTTCTTGATTCGAGGGTCGTCGACCATTTCCTGGTACTTCTCGGTAACTGAGATGTCGCCGAAAGGAATGCCGTAAACGTTTTCAACGTCGTAAGGGGAGAAGAGGTACATGTCTTCGTTCTCACGAGCAAGCTCAAGGGTGATGTCTGGTACGACCACACCGATTGAAAGCGACTTGATACGAATCTTCTCGTCGGCGTTCTCACGCTTGGTGTCTAGGAACTTCAGGATGTCTGGGTGGTGAGCGTTTAGGTAAACGGCACCGGCACCCTGGCGAGCGCCAAGCTGGTTTGCGTAGGAGAACGAGTCTTCCAACAGCTTCATCACTGGGATGATGCCTGAGGACTGGCCCTCAATCTTCTTGATTGGCGCGCCTGACTCACGGATGTTCGAGAGGCTTAGGGCAACACCGCCACCACGCTTTGAAAGCTGTAGCGAAGAGTTGATCGAACGGGAGATTGACTCCATGTTGTCTTCGATGCGAAGTAGGAAGCAGGAAACTAGCTCGCCGCGCTGCTTCTTTCCGCAGTTTAGGAAAGTTGGGGTGGCTGGCTGGAAACGGCCAGAAATCATTTCTTCGACGAGGTGCAGTGCGAAGTCTTCGTCGCCGTCGGCTAGAGCGATAGCAACCATGACGACGCGGTCTTCGAAGCGCTCTAGGTAGCGGGTGCCATCGAAAGTCTTCAGAGTGTAAGAGGTGTAGAACTTGAACGCACCAAGGAAGGTCTCGAAACGGAACTTCTTCGAGTAAGCGAACTCGTTGATCTTCTCTAGGAAGTCAAAGCTGTACTTGGCAAGAATTTCTGGCTCGTAGTAGTCGTGCTCAACCAGGTAGTCGAGGCGCTCGCGGAGCGAGTGGAAGAACACGGTGTTTAGGTTCACGTGGTCTAGGAAGTATTTGTGCACGGCCAGCTTGTCTTTATCAAGCTGCATCTTTCCTTCGGCGTCCCAAAGGTTAATCATGGCGTTTAGCTCGTGGTAGCTGAGGGTGTTCTCAAGTTCACCGTTGTCGAAACGGGAAATGATCTCGTTTGGAGCTAGTTCTGTCGTGCGTTCCATAATTTTTGGATTCTCTCTTTTACTTCTGTTACATCGTCTGGGGTTCCCAGGATCTCTACACGGTAGAGAAGTGGGACATTTAGCTTCTCGGAGACTATGTCGCCGGCGATGCAGTAGGTCTCACCAAAGTTGGTGTTTCCTAAGGCAATTACGCCGGCGATTTTTGCTCGATTAGCAGGGTTATTCAGGAACTTGATTACTTGTTTTGGTACAGCTCTTTTGTCTTCGCCGCCTCCGTAAGTTGGCAGAACCAAAATACTGTCCTTTTCTACCGAAAAGTCTTCGACTTCTTTAGTAAAAAGGGGGATGCGGGTTGACTTTATTCCTAGCTTTTCTACGAAACGTTTGGTGTTCTCGGAGGTACTTGAGAAGTACACGATTTCGAACACTTCACACCGCGTTAAATTACTAGTTCTTGAGCGCTAGAATTTTGTCCATTTTGAAGCCCGACCAGTGCTCTTCACCGGCGATTACCACTGGTGCAGCGGTGTAGCCAAGGGCCTGGATCATCTCAAGAGCCTGAGCGTCCTGGCTTAGGTCAACAACATTGAACTCAATGTTTTCGCGGGTTAGCAGGCGCTTGGTGCTGTCGCACTGGACGCAAGCTGGAAGGGTGTAAACGGTTGCTACTGCAGCGCTCATCTTCTACTCATTTCTAAAAGGGCCATCAGCGGTTTTAGAAGGAGGAGCCGCTATCGATTTCTCTCTAATTCTATCGAATCGGGAGACACCAAAAACGCCACTTTCGTGAACCGCTGTAGTGAATTTTTAGATCGGCACCAGGTCTATCTTTGGGAAACCTTTTTCGGGTTCCACACAGACGTTCGCTGGTATCCCCTAGTAGCAGATCTATTTAGTTGTAGACCGATAATACGCCTGCAAAATTAAGCATTTTGTAAGGACTCGGTGTGTCGCGGAATATATTTTTTAAAGTTTCGAAAACCCTATATCTGGGCTTGAAACTTCTTATAAAAACAGGGCCGGAACCATCGATGCAACCAGCAAAATGGCTGCCGAGATGTTGAAAATTCGGCGATATGTAGGTTTAGATAGCCAGCTGGCCATGATTTCTCCGAAGGCTGCCCAAATAACTGCGCCTGGATAGGTTGCAATTAGGAAAACAGCCAGGGTCAGTGAAACTTTGGTCAAATCCGTTTCGTCGCCGACATAAGTTGCCACCATCGAGATCAGCACAATCCATGCTTTCGGGTTGACCAGCTGGAAAACGGTAGCTCTGAAGAAACCCGCTCGTTCGATTTGCTCGTGTTTGTGAACGAAGCTCGAACTGATGATGCTGTAAGCCATATAGAGGATGTAGGCGAAGCCTGCGTATTTAAGTACTTCTTGAATTATCGGGTAGGTCTTAAATAGAGTTCCAACGCCGAGGTACATCGCAGTGAACATGATGATTAGGCCGGCCATGATGCCGTTGACATATGCCAAGGATTTACGAACACCGAAATTCATTCCGC
Organism: Actinomycetota bacterium; assembly: GCA_046049565.1. Classification (GTDB taxonomy): domain Bacteria; phylum Actinomycetota; class Actinomycetes; order Actinomycetales; family Microbacteriaceae; genus Rhodoluna. Next base: position 8,355 of record JBJORE010000022.1, on the reverse strand, counting down.
TGGTCAAAAGATAGGTGTTGTTTGGGCCTGGAGTTACAGAGGTCACGAAGCCGAAAACAGCAATTCCCACCAGTGTGCTAATAAGTTCGTTCACCCCACAAGTCAAACACGCTCGGGTGCTTTTCACTGTAAAAATCAGGTTTTTATAATCAATAGCGGCTAATTAGACTAAATGTATATGGAGCAAGAAATCGGGGGAATATGCGGAGTTTGAAGTGGCAAATCGCCGCTGTACTCGCGCTGCTTCCGATGGTATTCGGGCAGCTCTCGCCCGTCTATGCCGCCGACGCGGCACCGAGTGCCACCACCTATCCCGAGATCGTTACAAGCGATGAGTTGGTGGCAGGCAATTCCATAACTTTTACGGCACCCGACTGGTCTGGAACGCCAGAACCAACGCTGACTCAGCAGTGGTATTCCTGTGCAACTCAAGTCTTAGTTTCCAGTGACACTTTGGCCGCAGGTTGCACGGCGATTGCATCGGCTACTAGCCCAACTCTAAAACTGACCAACGCACAGAAGGCCAAGTTCATTCTGCTGGGTTCTTTCGCCAGTAACTCAGTATCGGGAAACACCCAGGTGGCTAAGTACTCAGCCTCCACCGCAACCGCAGTGGTTGCCGCCCCTTCGCTCACTGCAACGGTTCTTGGAACAAATGGAACGGTCAAGTTCACACAAAGCACTACTCCGACCCTCAACTCGAAATACACCGTTGATCTCAGCGGGTGGGTAACTGCGCCTACCTACACCTATAAGTGGTATCGCTGCGATGATGCGATCTCGGCAGGTCAGTCGGCACCCTCATCCTGTTCCGAAATTGTCGGTGCAACTGCTGCCAGCTATGTGGTGGGTGCAAGTGACGTAAACAAATTCGTCACCGGTTTTGTAACCGCAAAAAATGGTGCAACCGAATTGGCTAGTGTTCGAATTGCATCTTCCAGCGCTGTTCTGCAGGCTCCGAGGAGTACTTCGCCAGCCACCGTTTTCAATGGCACGGTGGTGGTGGGCAGCACCTTGACTGCACTGGACGGCGTGTGGGAGGGAAGCCCGCGCCCGAGTTACTCCTACCAGTGGTACTCGTGCACTGCCGCGGTTGCAGCCGCGACCACCAAAAACTCCAAGTGCACAGCCATCACGGGTGAAACATCGTCAAACTATGTTGTCGCGGCAGCTGCCAACAACAAATTCCTAGTAGTTCAGGTGAAGGCTTCAAACAGCACCAACGTTGGTGCACCCGTTTCGAGTTTCAGCGCGTCGACAACCAAAGTGCTGACCGCACCAGAGCTAACAGCGGCACCGCGGGTGACCTCGAATCAAAACACTTCAACAGCTCAGCCGATTGCCGGGGGAACACTCACTGCGGTGCCGGGAACCTGGACAGGAAATCCGGTGCCGTCCAGAAGTTACCAGTGGTATGCCTGTGAGTCTGAGGTTGCCAGCGGTTTGAATTCTCCACCTTCTGACTGTGTTCCGATTTCTGGAGCAACCGGCGGGACCCTGGTAACTACCCCGACAATGCAAGGCAAATTCGTTGTTGTCGAAGAAACAGCTTCGAACGCCGGGGGTAGTGCCAAGGCAGTTACAGCTTCAGCTAACGCGATTCAGGTGAAGCCAAGTTTTTCTAACGACCCAACTCTTTCTGGAACTGCTGAATCCGGAAACTCGCTTTCGGTAGATTCGGGTGCTTCGAATTTTGGCGGCACACCGACCGAGACCTACGCCTGGGCTAAGTGTGCAACACCGCAGGTCGCAGGCGGCACCATTCCTGTTGGTTGCACGATCCTGGCCGGTCAAACAAATTCCAGTCTCGCGCTGGACACCGCCCTCGAGGGCTTCTATGTTGTGGCTCGAGTGACCTTGGTAAACATCGCCGGTCAGACTGTAAGAACTTCGGCGACCAGCAGCCAGGTTCGAGGAACTATCACGAACCTGCAGTTGACTAAACCCACCTCGTCTAGAAGTTACGTGCAGTTGGGTGTTCCAGTGGACGCCAGCGACGGTACCTGGAGTGGTTTTCCCGCTCCAACCTTTGAATACTCTTGGTACCGCTGCTCGCAGGTCGTCGATGCCAAAGCGACGGACGTCCCAGACAACTGCGTGCAAATCAATGGAGCCAATGGGCGAAGCTACATCCCGGTGGCTGCCGATGCTGGTCAATACCTGTCGGTAAAGGTAACCGCGATACAGGCACAAATGCGAGTCTCCCTCTGGAGTCCGACCAGCTTCCAGGTGCTAGAAACTCCAAGCTTTGCGGGAACGCCGGCGGTTGGAAACCAACGAGTGGTCGGCGGGCCAAACCTTGTGCCTGTGATTGGTGCGATTCGCGGAACCAGCGATCCCGAGATTTCATTTCAGTGGTACCGATGTGGAGCGGCCGTTGCTGCTGACTCGGCTGCGCTCGCGGTGGGATGTGCCGCGATTTCTGGAGCAACAGCTGGAAGCTATGCCTTTGTATCGGCAGACGTTGGAAAATACATTTTGGCTGGAATCACCCTCACTAATGAGATTGGAACTTCGAGGCGTTTCACCTCAAGTTCGCAGTTAGTCAACATTGCTCCGGTAAACCAAACGATGCTGGCACCGGTGAGCGCAACCCTTCCTGCGAAAGTTGGAGTACAACTGAGAGCTGGTGCCAACACCTGGAGCGGAAACCCTGCCGCAACCCTGGCCTACCAGTGGTTTAGGTGTGACGAGCGACAAAGAGTAAAAACCCTGGATGTTCCAGCCGGATGTGTAGCTATCGGTGGTCAGACACTTGATACCTACACCCCAACTACAGCCGATGCGGGCAAGTACATCGTTTTATCGATTCGCGGGTTTAACGAACACGGTTCGCAGACTGTATTTAGTCCGAGCACGCTAGACATCGCTGAGCCACCTCGATATCTTCGCGGACCAATTTTGAATTCCCTTCGCAACAAAGGAAACAACCTCGAGGTTGTGGTTTCAGAGTTGGCGGGTTGGCCAATCCCAACTTCCACCTATCGCTGGATTCGTTGTGACTCTTATGTAGATGCAATTGGTTCGGCAGTTCCAGCTGGCTGTTCAGTTATCCCAGGTGCAACGTCCGCAAGCTACCGCTTACAACTCGCGGACGTTCAAAAATACGTTTTGGCGGAAACCAAACTCAAGAACTCGGTGGGAGAGTTGGTTCGACTCAGTTCCTCCACTCAACAGATTCGGCAGGTTCCCGAAATAGCGGACACTGTGCGAATTACAGGAAATCAGTGGGTTGACCAAACACTTACCGCAACTGGGATCTCAGTTGTCGCTTTCCCAGCTCCGGTTACCAGCCTCCAGTGGGTGCGTTGTCCTTCGGCAACCGATAACCTGAACACCTGCGTTCCCGTTGCCACCGGCACCAATACCTACAAGCTCACTACCGCGGACCGCCTTTCGCAGATTCTGGTGAGGGTGACTTCAAGAAATGATGCCGGTGCCAGCGAAATAGTCTCGCCATTCACTTCGGAAATAAAGATGTCACCGAAACTCTTCGGAAACACCTTCCCAACCATCACCGGGCTTGACAACGACGGAGAAGCTAGGGCGGGAAGCAGTATCGCCGCATTCGAAGGAATTTGGGATGCAACTCCTGCTGTTGACCCGCTAACCGGATACAAATACCAGTGGTACCTGTGCTCGTCGCGATACCAGCTTTCAACAAACGTCATTCCGCCGGATTGTATTGCGATAAAGAATCAAACTAAAAACGCTTACACAGTTCGGGCTACCGACAAAGACAAATTCTTAGGTTTTAGCCTGAAGATCTCCAACGGTACCGATGACGTTACGCAGTTTTCCGTCACATCCGCTCGGGTTTATTCGGTTCCCCTTTATATGTCTGGCGCAAAGCCGGCTTTTGCTGCCAATCAAGCGGCTACCGATGGTTCGCCGAGAATCGGTTACGAAGTCGAAGCGAATGTTGGAACCTGGCAAGGTTCACCAACTCCGAATTACACGTATCAATGGTTTAGCTGCACGACCGCTGTTGCAGCGTCATCCGAAACCATGGGCGACCTCTGTCAAATCATTTATGGAGCGACCAACCGAGTGTTCTCAATCGGGCCCGAGCAACTAGGCAGATACCTGGGTGTGATGATCACTGGTGGTTATAAAACGTACTTTGACGAGGTTTACTCGCCAACCACCTCCAAGAGCGTTGTCTCTCCTCCGGTTAACTCTGTAGTTCCCCGAATTACCACCCGGTACACCTACGTTCAGTCAACGTTGAAAACCACTGAAGGAACTTGGGTCGGTACCCCGGAACCAGTTCAGGCTCACACTTGGTGGGAATGCGACCAGCCGCTGCTAGCAGCTACCTCGATCCAGCCATCGTTCTGCCGCGAATTGGCGAACAGCTCAGGTAATTGGAAGGTAACAGCCGGTCAAGACGGTAAATATTTGGCTTCACTAACGACTTCAACAAACACAGCGGGAGTCGGAAAGATTTGGTCTGCTACCACAGCTCAGATTGTTACCGGCTCGGTTAACTTGAAGGCTCCAACAGTTGGAGTAGTCGCCCCTAGTGTGCCTTTCACCGGAGCGCAGTTTCCGAGCACCCTGGTTGACCTGAGAATTTCCGATGCTGTGGCAGGGGATTGGGTTGGAACACCGACCCCAGACCTAAGCGCCAACGAATACAGCTGGTACCGATGCACCGATGCCATAAAGGATGCATCAGACCAATTGAATAACTCCTGTCAACTCATCGAGCAAAACGCTTCTAATCAGAGTTACCGTCCGGTGGCAGACGATGTCGGCAAGTACTTAGTTGCCGCAGTAAAGAACGACAACGGTATTGGGGCGTCGATTGTTTACACCGCGTCATCGGATGCAGTTTTGCAGCCACCAAACAGCACAATCGCCCCGAGCATTTCAGGAAAGGCCTTCGTTGACCAGCCTCTCACTGCTGTTGATGGAACCTGGGACGGTTTCCCTGTTCCTACCTTCAAAATGCAGTGGCTAGCTTGCGATGCCCAACTGCTCGTTTCAACAAAAACCGAACCAGCCAACTGTGTGGCGATTGACAAAGCGACGAATGCAACTTTTGTGCCAACGGACGATCTGCTTAGAAAGTTCTTGGTGCTTCGCACTACCGCCACAAATAAGGTTGGCGAGCAGGTGGTCTGGTCGGCTTCCACCACCGCAGTGGTTTCCGGTCCGGTAAAAAAGAAAGACCCTAAATTCACCTACCCAGCCACGCTCGCAACACCGATCACCCGGCTTAATCCAATTGTTGGATTGGAAGTTTCAACCGATGGTGGCGAATGGAAAGGCGTGCCTGAACCGCTAAAGAGTTATCAATGGTGGGTCTGCCCGACCGCGGTGGCGGCCTCGGCTACTGCTCCTGCCGAAGATAAGCTTTGCGAAATAATCCCCGGTGCAACTGCCGAGACAATCACACCGACCGAGTCGACTCGCGGTAAGTTCTTGATGGTTCACGTTCATGCCGTAAACGAAAACGGTGAAGCCGACTTCTACTCAGCCACCACGACGGTGGTTTGGATGGCTCCGGTGGTTGATCACGTGGTTGTTGCCAGCGGTACGGCGTTTCACCGCCTGACTCTTAAAGCTAAACAGGACACCTGGAAAGCATTCCCAGATGTGACCAAAACTTACGAGTGGTTTGTTTGCTCAACTCCAGTGAGCACCTCATCTTTATCTTTACCGGCAGGATGTAGCGCCATCACCGGCGCAACTGCCTCAAAGTTCAAGATTCCTGATGCGCCTTGGCACATCAACGAGTATTTGGTGGTCAAGATTCGTGCCACAAATTCCGTGAACTCGAGCGAGCACTTTTCCGCCACGTCAGAGCAGATTCTGAATGGTCCAGTGAACGAGCGAGCACCAACCATTGCGGGTGCTTCACTGTTCACGGCCGGAACGGTAACTACCTTGACCGGAAATGCTGGAACCTGGTCACCGACCGACAGCGTTCTAACTTATCAGTGGTATCGCTGCGACACCGTCCTAGTAGCCGATGATGAACTTGATCCCAAGTGCCTACCGATTCAGGGTGCAAACGCAACCACTTACCAGCTGACCGATGTCGATCCGAGTAAGTCGTTGATGTTTGCTGTAACCGGCGAAAAGAACAACCTTCGCAGTACCGCCTATTCGGCTTCCACTCCGCTGGTCACCGAGAAGGTTCGAAATGTTATTCCTCCTTCAATCACCGGCCTTCCTAAGGTAAACGAAACCAGCACCGGTGTCGACGGCGATTGGCGCGGTTTTCCCGCAATCACGAAAACCAAATCCTGGTATGCCTGCACGACGAGATTGATGGCTCCGGTCGTTTCAAGCACGGTTCCGGCCACTTGTAAATTGCTTTCGGGAGCGGTCACCGATACCCTAACCAACGATGTTTCAGACATCGGTAAATTCCTGGTTTACGCGGTTAGCGCTACCAACAAAGTCTCGAGTACCGCTGCAGCAACCACTGTGAGAGTTTTCTCAGCAGCAACAGAAGCGGTTGCCGACCCTCCGGTCTTCTCCGACCGCCCAATATTCGAGCAGCCAGCCGGAACCACCAAGGGTGATGCACCTAGGGTTGGCTCGGTTTGGAAAGCCAAAGCCACTTGGACTAATAAGTTCGCACCAAGCATGACCTACCAGTGGTACCGATGCTCAGCGTTCTTAGACACGGTTCTCACACCGATTACTCAGAAGCCTGATGGCTGCGTTGAGATTAGCTCAGCCAGCGAGGTTAGCTACACGGTTCGAGTTGACGATCAGAACAAATTCTTGATGGTTTCGATAACCGGTACAAACGCAGCCGGCACGGTCACTCAATTTACGAACACTACGACTCAAGTTTTCCAGGCACCGTTTGCAGATCCACTACCTTCAATTTCAGGAAACCACACGGCCGGTTCGACTCTAACGATTGATCCTGGCGTTTGGACTCCAAGCGAAGTCACGCGAAGTTACAACTGGTATCGCTGCACGCAGGCGATACCAACCACGACTTCTGAACAACCGCCACGCGTGGTGGGAGGCAACTTCTGTACCAACATTTCAGGAAATGGTCTCACCTATACGATTGACGATCTCGACAACGGTTCCTTTATTACAGCGCAAGTTGTGGCTGTCAATGGTGATGCAACAACGAGTTACCTGATTGGAGTAACCGAGGGTGTTTCTCAAGCTCCGGTAAACACGACCGCCCCAATTATTAAGGGTGACGCATACCTTGTTGGGCTTGTGCTCACAGCCTCGAATGATCAGTGGGAAGCAACGCCGCCACCAACTAAGACTTACCAGTGGTACGGATGCACATCCGTAGTACCGGCATTCTCGTCGGTCCTAGACGGCAGTTGCACGGCTATTTCGGGAGCGACCGAAACGACCTACCAAATCGAACGTGACCGAACCGGACAATTCCTAATGGTTGCGATAACGGCTAGCAATGGTGCTGGAACTGCAACTATCTACAGCGCATCGACCACGATTGCTGCTGATGCTGGCTATGAACCCGGTGCAACATCGGTTACCGTCACTGCAAGCGCGGGAATCACTCAAATCACCGAAACCACCGGCGTTGCTTTCACTCAGGCAGCCGGCACGTGGACGCATGGAAACGATGTTGGCCAGCCAATTACCAACCGGCGTTGGTTGTTTTGTTCGGAACCGATTCCTGCCGCAACAGCACGATTCCCAGCTTCATGTGAATTCATGTTCGATTACAGCGATAGTCGCACCAAGAAACTGGACCTTCGCGAGGCTCAAACACTGAATCTAGATTTCGAAACCGATTTCGCCGGCTACTACATCAGCATGGTGGAATACGTTTTGAAACCGAACTCGAATTCCCTGTTCGATGTGAACCGCCAAGCTTTCCGAATTGCTAAGAGTTCGGACAGAATCACAATTGCTCCGAGAATTTGGAATGAAAGTTTCAACTTCAGAGAGCCAACCGTAACTGCTGCCGCCATGGTCGGCTCGCTCAGTGCTGTGAATCAAATTACCGATTGGCAAAACGACACCGATCCCGTCTCCCTACACGCTCTAGACCAGGTCACCTGGCGTGGAGTCGAGGCTGGAACTTTTGCGTACCAATGGTTTGCCTGCAGCACAAGGAAGATTTCGATGAGCCTAAGTGCTCTTCCAAGTGGTTGTGAATATATTTCTGGAGCTAACTCATCAACATTCCGACCTACAGTGAATGAGGTCCGGGAGTACCTTGGTGTAAAAATCACTGCAACCAATTCCGCAGGCTCCGCATCGGTCTGGACCAAGACCAGTGAAAAGGTCACTCAGGCACCAACTATCGTTTCCGGAAGTGAACCAACGCTAAACAACATCACATTGACTCAGGATGTTGCCACAGTGAACACTGGAACCTGGCAGGCAGAA
>JBJORE010000021.1:0-11028 GCA_046049565.1 Actinomycetota bacterium | reverse complement strand
AAAACCGGTCCAAAGACCCAAAGGAACTCTTGCAAGGTGGCATCGAGTGAGAACAGGTAGGAGGTTTGCCTGGATGTGATCAGGCTCGGGTAGACCGACCTGGCCACCTGCTGAATCGGTGGTGAAGTAAGACCCACAATTGCACAGGCAATAATCGTCAAGAATGCGGAACCTTTGAAGAAGGCAATAAATATCATCGCTAGCGAACTGATGCTGGCAACTAGTCGAAGCACTCTGGCTGGTCCCCATTTACTGAGACGTCTGGCAATCAGAGGCCCAGAGATAGCGGCTCCGATAGTCTCGGCGCCTAGAGCAATTCCAGCAATTGTGTAGCTCTTGTACATTTGCTGCACGTGCAACACGATTGCCAGGCTCATCATGCCGAATGCAAATCGGGCGAGTAGTTGCGTACCCATGACACGGGCTACGCCTGGACGGCTGAGTACTGAGCTATAACTTGGCATGACCTCCCAAGCCTACTTGCCCTAAATCCAGGTTGGAATCCACATGTGAAGCTGCCAGAACCAGAGCGGGATTGGTAGCCCAAGGTATAGGGGCAGGAAGAAAACAAAGATGCCAAAGGCCAGGGTCGAACCGATTACCACCAACTTTTTTGCCCCGTAGCGGTAAGCCATCAGGGTAACTACGAGCAGTATCCATGGTTCAAAGGTGACCGAATAGAACTGGAACGATGTGCGGTTCGAGTAAATCAGCCAGGGAAGGTAGCCTGCCAAATAGCCGGTGAACACTAGGACGCTTAGCCGGTCGCGATTTTGAACAAACCAGGAGAACAGAAACCCCAAAGCCATGATTCCGCCAAGCCAAATGATCGGGTTACCAATTGGATTGATTGCGGTCACGGTTGTGCCATCTTTTTCGAAGAAGAAAGATGTTGGTCGGAGCATGGCTAACCAGGTTGACGCGCTGGTTTGGTAGGGGTGCTGCATGGATAGCGTTGAGTGAAAGTGATACATCTGCTGGTGGTAGGTCAGAAAGCTGCCGACTACATCCAACTTCTTGTAACCCCACCCCTGTGTGAGAAACCACCCGGTCCAGCTGAGTAGGTATGGGATGGCTGCCAGTGGCGCTACAAGTAGGTTCTTGAATCGCTTAGTCTGCCACAAATAGTAGGCAAAGAACACGGCTAGAAAGAAGGCACTCGTCCACTTAATTGCAGAGCCCGCACCGAGAAGTAAAGTCATGGCAAGTGTCCAACGAATGTTGGCAGGCTCCTTGATTGCTTTCAGGAGGAAATAAAACCCCAGCAGAACAACAGTCATTACCAGGCCGTCCAGAATGGCCGTTCGAGAAATGACGATGGCTTGACCGTCTATGGCGAGAAGGAATGCTGGCACCAGAGCCCACCGCTTTGAACCAAATAGCTCAACTGCTACAAGATAAAGAATCCAAACAGCTGCGATTCCGAAAAGCGCCACCATGATGCGCCACCCCACCGGGTTGGTTGGGCCAAACAACTGCATCCCGAGACCGATGATCCATTTACCAAGCGGTGAGTGAACAACAAATTCTGGAGTTGTAAGAACCCCGTCAGCGGTGAAGGTTTTCTCGTTCCCAGGCGCCCATGCAAGCTCATGTCCGGCTCGCCAAAGGGTGAAGGCATCCTTGACGTAATAGGTCTCGTCGAAGACCAATTTAGCCGGGCTGCCGAGGTTCCAAAGGCGAGTTAGTGCGGCCAGCAGGACTATCGGAAGTACGCCGAAACGATCACCAATCGCTCTAAACCAAATAACCATGCGCACAACCTAATGCTAATTGGGGAAAATAGAGGGTGATCATTCTTGCAGCAACACCAATCGGCAATCTATCCGATGCCTCGCCGCGCCTCCGAGAACACCTTGAGACCGCCAAGTTCATTGCTGCCGAGGACACTAGAACCACCCTCAAGTTAGCGCAATCTTTAGGAATTCACCTAAATGCCAAGCTGTTCAGCCTCAACGAGCAAAACGAGGGAACGCGACTAGAACAATTAGTGGCGCTCGCTGCAGAGAACGACCTGTTGGTGGTTAGTGACGCCGGAATGCCTACAGTTAGCGACCCTGGGTTTCTTTTGGTTCGTGCGGCAGTTGCTGCCGGTATTGACGTGGTGGCAATTCCTGGACCATCGGCAGTGGTTACAGCGCTCGCGGTTTCAGGGCTTCCAACCGACCGTTTCACCTTTGAAGGATTTCTACCGAGAAAGTCTGGAGATCGCAAACGCGCCTTCGGGCAGCTGATTGCAGAACGTAGAACCATGGTTTTCTTTGAAGCTCCTCACCGAATTCACGAATCGCTGCAAGACGCAGTTGAGGTTTTTGGGCCTAGTCGAATGGCTGCCGTAGCCAGAGAACTTACCAAGAAGTTCGAGCAAACGGTTCGGGGCACCTTAGAAGAGCTAGTTGTTTGGGCTTCTGAAGAGCACAAAGGTGAAATGGTGTTGGTGATTGCTGGCGCCTCCGAAGAGTCTGTCGAGGCGCTTGATTTGGTCGCAGAAGTGCAGCAGCTAACTGCCAGCGGGCTCGGCTTGAAGCAGGCTGTGGCACAGGTCGCCAGCATGCACGGAGTTTCCAAGAGTGAGCTGTATCAAGCGAGCCTCGACGCGCGCAATTAAGATAGAAGAATGCCTAATTCAAACGGGAAGTCGTTTTATTCAACGACACCGATCTTCTATGTGAACGATGCTCCGCACATAGGGCACGCCTACACCGAGGTCGCTACCGACGTAGTGACTCGTTGGCACGCCCAGCGTGGGGAGACCGCGTTCATGTTGACCGGTACCGATGAGCACGGTGAAAAGATTTTGCGCACGGCAGCTGCGAACAAGACCGAACCAAAGGACTGGGCCGACAAGTTGGTTCACGATGCCTGGCTTCCACTTTTGGACACCATTGACATTCGTAACTCTGATTTCATTCGCACTACCGAACCACGGCACGAGCAGAATGTTCAGAAGTTCTTGCAACACCTTTACGACACCGGGTTCATTTACCAGGGGTCGTATGAGGGTAACTATTGTGTTGGCTGTGAAGAATACAAGATCGAAGCCGATCTTCTTGAGGGTGAAGGGCCTTTTGAAGGTCAGCCAGTTTGCGCAATTCACTCAAAGCCGGTTGAGAAGCTAAAAGAGACCAACTATTTCTTCAAGCTCAGCGAGTTCCAACAGCCACTGCTAGATCTCTATGCACAGCAACCAGATTTCGTTGCTCCAGATTCAGCACGTAACGAGGTTGTTTCATTCGTCCGTCGCGGTTTGGACGACCTTTCGATTTCTCGGTCGAAAGAGAAGTTCGACTGGGGTATCGACATTCCTTGGGACGACAGCCACATCACGTATGTGTGGTTCGATGCACTTTTGAACTACATCACCGCAATCGGTTACGGCGAAGACGAGGCGCAGTTCCAATCGCTGTGGCCAGCCAGTCTTCAGATCGTTGGTAAAGACATCCTTCGCTTCCATGCGGTTATATGGCCAGCCATGTTGATGGCGGCCGGACTACCAACACCTAAGCAGGTCTTCGGTCACGGCTGGTTGCTGGTTGGTGGCGAGAAAATGTCGAAGTCGAAACTCACCGGTATTGCACCCGAACAAATCACAGACACCTTTGGCTCGGACGCTTTCCGCTACTACTTCATGAAGGCCATTGCATTTGGTCAAGACGGTTCCTTCTCGTGGGAAGATCTTTCGGCGAGATATCAGTCGGAATTAGCGAACGGTTTTGGCAACCTAGCTTCACGCGTGCTGGCTATGGTTGGTCGATACTTCGATGGTTCGATTCCCACTTCTTCCGAGTACACCGACGCCGACAAGGCAATCATCGAAGTTGCTCGCAAGGCAACCGAGGACGCCGACTCGGCAATTGAGCGCGTTGCCATCCAGGATGCAATCACCAGTATTTGGACTCTGGTTGATGAACTGAACAACTACATCACCGTGCAGGAGCCATGGGTTTTGGCAAAGAACGAAGAAACTCGAGAGCGTCTGGGAACTGTTCTTTATGTCTGCTCCGAAGGGCTACGTGTGCTTTCGATTCTGCTAGCGCCTTTTATTCCAAAGGCAAGCGGAAAACTCTGGGCCGCTCTAACTGGCGGGTCACTCGGTTCGCTCGACGACGCCACGATCTCTTCGGCAGCCGAGTGGGACGTTCTGCCGGTGGGAACAAAAATTGCCGACCTTGAACCGCTTTTCCCAAGAATTGAAACCGAAGCCGAAGGTAAGTAGTGAGCTATCCGCCACTTCCTGAAGCCCTTGAGGTGGCTACCTACGACAACCACACCCATTTCGACATTGCCTACGGCGATGAGGCACTTAGCACCGAGCAGCAGCTCGACAAGGCTGCATCGGTCGGCATCAAGGGCGTGGTGCAGGTGGGGGTCACTCTGGCTACCAGCAAGTGGTCTGCGGAACTCGCAGCGAACGAACCCCGAGTTTTGGCTGCCGTCGCAATCCATCCAAACGAGGCTCCCGAATACGGAAACCTGGCCAAACTTGACGAAGCGATAGCCGAAATCGCCGAGTTAGCAACCCAGCCCCGTGTTCGCGCAGTTGGGGAAACTGGACTCGACTTTTTCCGAACCGATGGTGAGCAATCGCTCGCACTTCAGCAGCATTCTTTTGAAGAGCACATTCGCATCGCAAAAGAGAACGACATTGCGCTAATGATTCACGATCGAGATGCTCACGATCAAGTGGTGGCAACCCTGAAGCGCGTTGGTGCCCCGAGCAAGGTTGTCTTCCACTGCTATTCTGGCGACGTTGACCTGGCGCAGATTTGCATCGAAAACGGTTGGTACATGTCTTTTGCTGGCAACATCACCATCAAGCGAAACGAACACTTGCGTAACTCCCTTGCCATGGCTCCTAAAGAATTGATCCTGGTTGAAACGGATGCGCCGTTCCTAACTCCAGAACCTTTTCGTGGCCGCCCTAATGCCAGCTACCTGGTTCCAATTACCGTTCGCAAAATGGCCGAAGTTCGAGGTGTTGATGCGAATGAACTTTCAGCCCAACTGGCCAGGAACACCGAAGCCGTTTACGGGTTGTGGACCTGATGGTTGAACTTTTAGGCGGAGCAGACATCCGAGCCCTTGCGGACTCGTTAGGTGTAGTGCCTACCAAGAAACTTGGGCAAAACTTCGTGACCGACCCAAACACGATCCGCAAAATCGTGGCATCCGCGAAATTGAAATCAAACGAGACCGTTGTTGAAATCGGCCCTGGTTTGGGTTCACTAACCCTGGGACTACTCGAAGTTGCCGAGCACGTCATATCGGTTGAAATTGACGCGAAGATGGCTGCCGCGATTGAGCAAACTGTTGCAAAACGAGCTGCCGGTAGAAAGTTTTCACTGGTCACCGAAGATGCAATGAAGGTAACCGTGCTTCCAGCAGCCCCGACCGCGCTGGTCGCCAACCTGCCATACAACATCTCTGTTCCAGTTCTATTGCATTTCATCGAGACCTTCCCAAGTCTTCGTCATGGACTGGTATTGGTTCAGTCAGAAGTGGCACACCGTTTGGCTGCAAAACCCGGCAGCAAGGTATACGGAGGCCCCAGCGCCAAACTGGCTTGGTGGGCTGATGCCAACCTGGCTGGAAATGTCAGCCGCAGTATTTTTTGGCCGATTCCTAACGTGGATTCATCTTTGGTTTACTTCACTAAACGCGATGAACCAATGGGTGATGAGACATTGCGTCTGAAGACTTTCGCTGTGATCGACGGGGCATTTTCGCAAAGGCGGAAAACACTTCGACAGGCGCTTGCCGAACTTGCTGGTTCACCGGCACAGGCCGAGGCGCTTCTCACCAAGGCCGGAGTGAGCCCTCAAGCCCGTGGCGAGCAACTCGTCATCGATGACTTCATCAAGATTGCGAAGCAACTATGACCGAACTTCCTCCACCAGGGCCAGGTATCGGTCGCAATAAAGACATCATCGCTCTTGAATTGAAATACGAGTTAAGTGCGGAATCGTCCAGAGTTTTTTCAATAATCGGAGACGATGCGCAATGGCCAAGCGAACTAAATCCCAGAATTTTGAAGCGCCAGCCACACACGAAAGTAATCGCTGCGTTAGACGATTTCTCGAGACCCGAGTTCTCCATTGAAGCCAGCCGGGAAGGTTGCGAAGTTATTCTCTTGCACGACCTAATCAAATCGAGCGACGACCGAAAAGAGTATCGAAAGCTGTGGAACGCTTGGTTTAAGCAAATAGAAAAGCGGGTATCACTTTGATGCACGCTTCGGCTCCAGGAAAAATCAACCTCTATTTCGCCGTTGGCCCAAAACTTCCTAACGGGTATCACGAAGTGTGCAGTGTTTACCTGGCACTAAACCTTCGTGAAAACGTTGGAGTAACTTATTCAAACGAACTGAAGATTTCTGTTGACGGTTCTCTGGCTCCGAGTCAACTCGATGGGGTTCCACTTGATGCGTCTAACCTCGTAGTTCGTGCGGGGCAGTTGGTAACCGACGAAACTCTTGCGTTCTCCATCTCAAAGCATGTTCCAGTGGCCGGGGGAATGGGTGGAGGTTCCGCCGATGGTGCAGCCGCGCTAATTGCCACCGAGGCTCTGACCGGCCACAAGGCAAAGCATGATCCGGTGAAACTTGGCGCAGATGTTCCTTTTGCCATTATGGGTGGAGTCGCGCTCGGTACCGGGGTTGGGGAAAAACTGGTTCCACTGACTTTGGCAACCGAACTACACATCGTTTTGATCACTAGCGAAGGTGGGCTCTCAACACCAGCTGTATACGCGCGTCTCGACGAACTGCGAGAGCAAGCCAAT
Source organism: Actinomycetota bacterium (assembly GCA_046049565.1). Lineage (GTDB taxonomy): Bacteria > Actinomycetota > Actinomycetes > Actinomycetales > Microbacteriaceae > Rhodoluna. The sequence goes on along the minus strand of JBJORE010000021.1, from coordinate 4,248 downwards.
CTGGTCCCAGAGTTCAACCCACCAAAGCCAACCGAGCTAATCGAAGCCTTGGAAAAGGGTGATGTGAGCGCAATCGCAAGGTTTACCCACAATGATCTCCAATGGGCGGCGCTTGACCTAAAACCGGAATTACAAGACGTCATTGACCGCGCCTTGGCTGCCGGCGCTCTGACGGCAATCGTAAGTGGTTCAGGTCCTACCGTTTTCGCGATCGCCAAGGATGCAATGTCGGCACACGCAATTGCGTCCCAGTTTGGAAACAGTGCCGTTGTTACCACTGGGCCAGCAGTAGGCGCAAAGGTAGAAAAATAGTGGCGCACCTTCTTGGAGCAGAAACCGTAAGTCTTGAGTTTCCAACCAAAACCGTTTTCGATAGCGTAACGGTTGGGGTGAACGATGGCGACCGAATCGGCGTGGTTGGCCGCAACGGCGATGGAAAGTCGACCCTTCTGAAGTTGCTTGCCAAAACGCAGGAACCAGATTCTGGTCGAGTCACTTACCGCGGCGGACTCAAAGTTGGCATGCTCACTCAGGTTGATAGTTTCTCCGAAGACGCCACCATCGGTGTGGCCGTTGTTGGGCATAGACCGGAACATGAATGGGCTGGTGACCCAAAAGTTCGCGACGTTCTATCCGGGTTGCTGGGAGATCTTGACTGGGCTAAGCGAATCAGTGAACTTTCCGGAGGGCAGCGCCGCCGCGTTGCGTTAGCTGCTCTGTTGGTAGGCGACTGGGACATCCTCATGCTCGACGAACCAACCAACCATCTCGATGTTGAAGGGGTGGCTTGGCTTGCAAACCACCTGAACAATCGTTGGTCCGCAAACCAGGGTGGACTTCTAGTAGTTACTCACGACCGCTGGTTCCTAGACGCCGTTTGCAACTACACATGGGAAGTTCATGACGGAATCATCGAGCCGTTTGAAGGTGGCTACGCAGCCTACATTTTGCAGAGAGTTGAGCGCGACCGAAGCGCCGCTGCAACGGAATCACGCCGTCAAAACCTGATGCGAAAAGAGCTGGCGTGGCTGCGTCGAGGCGCTCCGGCCAGAACTTCCAAACCAAAATTCCGCATGGACGCAGCCGCCGAACTAATTTCGAACGAACCTAATCCGCGCGATTCGGTGGCGCTGAGCAAATTGGCAACCACCCGTCTCGGGAAAGATGTACTCGATGTCGAAAACCTCAGTTACTCGGTGGCCGATAAGAACCTGCTAACCGATGTGACCTGGCGACTCGGCCCAGGCGACCGAGTTGGCCTAGTCGGAGTAAACGGCGCCGGAAAAACCACACTGCTGAAGCTGCTTACCGGTGATCTGATACCAAAAGCCGGGCGAGTAAAGCGCGGCAAAACCGTGAACATTGCCATCCTCAGTCAAGATGTTCAAGAACTCGAAGAGTTTGCAGATGATCGAATCTTCGAGCTGATCGCGCGCGAAAAAACCACCTTTGTTGTAGATAAACAAGAGGTTTCAACTACGCAGCTCGTTGAACAACTTGGCTTTTCCAAGGCTCAATTGCAAACCCCAATTGGTGAGCTGAGCGGTGGACAAAAGCGCCGACTGCAGTTTTTGCGACTGCTCTTTGGTGAGCCAAATGTTTTGATTTTGGACGAACCAACCAACGACCTCGACACCGATATCCTTACCGCGATGGAGCATCTGCTTGATAGCTGGCCGGGCACTCTTATCGTGGTCAGCCATGACCGGTACCTGCTGGAACGAGTTACCGATAATCAGTACGCACTTCTTGGCGATGGCAGCCTTCGCCACTTGACCGGTGGCATCGAGCAGTATTTGCAGTTGCGTGCAGCCAGCCTGGGGAATCGTAAGGATGCCAAGCCAGTGCAGACTCAAAGCGCTGGCTTGAGCGGCGCCGCCCTTCGCGATGCCGAGAAGAACCTGTCGCGCATTGAGCGCATGCTTGAAAAGATAGCTTCCGATGAAGCTGTTTTGCACGGCAAAATGGCCGAGCATGACCAATCAGACTTCGACGGTCTAGGCAAGTTAGTGGCCAAACAAACTGAACTGAACAATAAACGTGAAGAATTAGAGGCCGAGTGGCTCGAAACTTCCGAATTGCTGGGCTAGTTTCTGGCAAACTAGATGGGCAACCCTTTTGGGTCGCGGTCCGCTCTAGTGTAATGGCAGCACGACGCTCTTTGGAGGCGTTCGGTATAGGTTCGAATCCTATGGGCGGAGCGTTAGGAGAGGTATGAGCAACCACAAGTTTGCGGTCATAGTTTTGGCTGCTGGAGCTGGAACTCGCATGCGCTCACAGACTCCAAAAGTTATGCACGAACTGGCGGGTTTGCCACTTCTCGGTCACGCACTTTCAACCGCAAGCTCGCTCGGTGCTGAACACGTTGTTCCTGTAGTGCGCCATGAGCGAGAGCTCATCGTCAACTACATCGAAACCTTCCACCCAACTGCAGTGATTGCCGACCAGGATGAGATTCCTGGCACCGGTCGCGCCGTTGAGTGTGGTCTAGAGAGATTGCCAGCAGGCTTCGACGGAACCATCGTGGTCACCAGTGGAGATGTTCCGCTATTAGATGTTGCAACGATTCAGGCCATGGTTGAAAGCCACGTCGAAGGCGGGTTCTCGGCAACCGTTCTTTCGGCAGACCTACCAGATCCAACCGGCTACGGTCGAATCGTTCGTGATTCCAATGGAGATTTCCAAGCGATTGTCGAACACCGCGATGCAACCGCTGAACAGCTAAGCATTTCTGAGGTAAACGCTGGCGTCTATGTGTTTGACACTAAGACCCTGCGAGAGAAACTAGCTGCCATCGGAATGGATAACTCTCAGGGCGAGAAGTACTTGACCGATGTTGTTGCTGCTGCCCGCGAGGCTGGCAGCAAAGTTCAGGCTCTAACCGTTTCCGATAACTGGCTAATTGCCGGTGTGAACGACCGCGTGCAACTGGGTGAGGTCACCGCTGAACTCAACCGCCGCCTCTGTGCAGCATGGCAACGAGCCGGTGTAACGATTCTTGACCCGGCCAGTACCTGGCTGGACGTCACTGTTTCCTTGGCCGAGGATGTCACAATTTTGCCTGGAACAATCTTGAAGGGCTTCACCTCGATTGGTCGAGGATCAACGATTGGCCCAGAGGTCCAGATGGTTGACACCGAGGTTGGCGAGAACGCCAAGGTTGTAAAGTCGCACGTAACCACTTCAAAGATTGGCAACGGTGCCAGTGTGGGTCCATTCGCCTACCTACGTCCAGGAACCGACCTGGGCAGCGATGGCAAAATTGGAACTTTCGTTGAAACTAAGAATGCCAAGATCGGCGCTGGCAGCAAGGTTCCTCACCTTAGTTATGTTGGCGATGCCGAAATCGGGGTGGAATCAAACATTGGCGCTGGCACCATTTTTGCCAACTACGACGGCGTGAACAAGCACCGAACTGTGATTGGTGCACATGTTCGCACTGGCTCACATAACACCTTCGTAGCTCCAATTACTATTGGAGATGGAGCCTACACAGCAGCAGGCACCACAGTCAGAAAAGACGTGGCAGCAGGAGATTTGGGAATGAACGTTACCCCTCAGCGAAACATGGCTGGCTGGGTGCTTCAGAACCGACCAGGAACCGCAGCTGCTGAAGCAGCCGAGAAGTCAAAGAACTAAACAAAACAGGAGCCCATGGTGAGCAAGATAACAATCAAAGGTCAAAAACGACTCGCCTTACTGAGTGGGCGCGCTCACCCTGGTTTAGCTCAGGACGTAGCCAAGATTCTTGGTACCGACCTAATTCCTACCACCGCATACGACTTTGCCAACGGCGAAACATTCGTGCGATTCGAAGAGTCGGTTCGCGGTGTTGATGCTTTCGTAATTCAGTCTCACCCCTACCCAATCAACCAGTGGATCATGGAGCAGTTGCTAATGGTCGACGCACTGAAGCGTGCCAGCGCTAAGCGCATCACCGTGGTTGCCCCATTCTTTCCATATGCTCGTCAAGACAAGAAGCACAAGGGCCGCGAGCCAATCTCAGCTCGACTAATGGCCGACTTGTTTGCCGCAGCCGGCGCAGACCGAATCATGTCAGTAGACCTTCACACCCCGCAGATTCAGGGATTCTTCGACGGCCCGGTAGACCACCTGTGGGCGCTTCCAACATTGGCAGACTACGTTGCCGAGAAGTGGGGTCACGAAGCCCTAACCGTTGTTTCACCAGACTCAGGTCGCGTTCGCGTGGCCGACATTTGGGCCGACCGCCTGGGTGCTCCACTGGCA
>JBJORE010000020.1:0-11185 GCA_046049565.1 Actinomycetota bacterium | reverse complement strand
GTACATCCAGACGGTGCGTTAGCTCCCAAATTGCCAGAGCCAACCACGGCGTCTCCGGCCGACGTGCAAACGTACCACTGCTGAGAAATGGTTACTGTTCCCGCGCCAACCCAAACACCGGCGTTCGATGAAAAAGCCGATCCGAAAACTGGCGTGCCTGAAATGGTCGGCAACTCATCATTTTCAGGTGCTCCGACAATTCTGAATGTGGCAGTCACACTTTCTGCGGCACTGTAGTTAGTGTTTCCATCCTGAGATGCTGTCACCTCACAATTACCCACTGAAACTAGGTTTAGTGTCGTTCCAACAATTGAACAACTGGAGCTAGTGGTTACGTACGTTGGAGTTAAGCCAGCCGAAGATGTCTCGGGAAGAGCATAGGTTTCGTCGGTCAAGAACAGATTGGATCCACTCAAGGTCAACGTTTGTGATCCCTGGATAATCTCAAAACTTCGAGTTTCAGTTGGCGCGGCGTAGTACGCGCTGTTGCCTGCCTGATCTGCGCTAATCGTACAAGTTCCAAGCGACACGAGAGTCACTGCGGTTCCAGAAACATTACAGACCGAAGGTGTGCTCGAGGTAAGCGCAACCGTAAGTCCAGAGCTGGCGGAAACCGATGGGGTGAAATCGCTCAAACTCATCTGAGTTGGATCGGGTTGAGCGAAGGTAATTGTCTGTTCTCCTGGGCCGGTGACAGCAGAAAAGGTAACCGTTACCGCATCGTAGGCTCCAGCTGCAGCCTGAGTAACAGCGATGTCACAGATACCAGCAGAAACACCAGAGATCATTCCAGTACTGGTGACCGTACACAACGAGGTAGTTGACGATACGTAAGAGAAAGCAGTGTTTCCGGTACTGGAAACGGGAGTTAGTTGAACGGCATCCCCACCAACAATGATTGGCCCAGGTAGAGGGTTGAATGTGATTTCAGGTTCACCAGGAAGCACTTTGCTTGATGTTGCGGTGAAGCTTGGATAGGTGGTTCCACCTTGAACAATGCCCACATACAAACGAAGGTATTTGTCTTTGTCGGCCGCCACCGGGGTGTAAGTATCGGTGTTAGCAGTTGGGCCTGTTGCAACCGTGCAACCGGTCGGGACGGTAGCCGTGGTGGTCGCGGTTGCCGAGGAAGTGGTGCAAGAGTACCAAAGGTAAGTGTAGGTCGGTGGTGGCGAAACATTCACTACGCCTGGATCAGACTGAACGGGCTTTCCAACTTTTACGGTGTTACCGAAGATAAATGGTGCGGTACTGGCCGCACCCGGAGAAGAACCGAAAGCGCTAATCGACGAGAAAGTTGACACATTCACTGGCGTTGAACTAGCCGTGGTTGTCGAATCAAGTAACTGACCTTGAGTGTTAGCGCCGGAACAGTATGCGGAATTGTTTTTGATGAAGCAGCTGTGGTCTGAACCGACTGCCACCGAAGTTACTCCGCCTGTGGCTACCAGCGCAGGCTTTGCGAGGTTCGTTGAAGTGGTCTCACCGTTTAGAAGTTGTCCTTCACCGTTGTATCCAAAACAGTAAACCGCTCCACTCGCTTTTGTGACACAAACGCTGTCTTGTGTTGGCGAGGCCGAATTTGAAGACATTGAGATGTCTGTTACACCGGAATCGAAACTTGTTCCATCGGATGCATTTGAAATTGTTGTGGGAGCCGCGTTGGCGGTATTCGTTCCGTTACCCAATTGACCGAAGTCATTATTTCCCCAACACTTTGCGGCACTATTGATAACCGCACAAGTTGCGCTAGAACCAACAGCGACATCAGAAACTCCAGATGCAGCCCCCGAAACTGCGACAGGAGCCAGCCTTGTTGTAGTGGTGCCGTCACCTAGCTGGCCGTAGGTATTCAAACCCCAACAGAACAGAGCCCCGAGTTTAATTCCACAGGCAGATGTCGCTCCAACTGAGACACGGTTTGCATCTGTGGTGAATCCAGCTGGAGCGGCTGAAGAAGACTGACTTCCAGTTGACTGCCCATTACCAAGTAGGCCGTTTACCTTGTTTCCCCAACAAATCAGACCATTCGTAGTGGTTGCACAGGTACTGGTAGGACCTATTGAGAGCGAGCCAACAATGCTCGTCAAGAGCACGCTGGTTACCTGGGTTGCATAGTTGTAGTCGGTGCCGGCTGTGAACCCCAGCTCGCCATAAGAATTTGATCCCCAGCAGAATACGGCCTGAGCATTCCAGGTGATTGCACAGAAGTGAGTGCCCGCGCCGGTAATGTGGCGGACGTTTGTGAGATTGGTGGACACGGTTCTTTTGACCTGCACGGGAACATTCGAATCTAACCAGGTGCCGTTACCAAGCTGACCTCTGGTTCCGGCGCCTACACACCAAACAGCTCCATCTTTGATGACACAAGTTGTTCCATCGGCAACTGCGATGCGATCGCCTTCGTTAATGAATCCTGTTGTAGGGGTTATGAGTGTGGCACTACCAATTTCGTTGGTTGCAATTTGCTGACCGCGAATCATGTAGTTTATGTCGGCAACGGTGGTTGTGTAGGAAATGGAAGTTGCTCCTGGAATTTCTCTACAGTTAACCGGCACTGAAGTGAGAACGGCCGCGCCTAGCACGGTGCAGCGAAGCCACTTGTAAGAGATAGTAGGGGAAGGTGTTCCAGTGAAAAGCGCCTTGCTTTGCTGGAAAGTGGTGCCCACTTGAGTTCCCAATGTCGTTCCGATTAGCTTGACGCTAGAGTTCACCGAAACTGGAACGACACCCACAGCAACACTGGCAGCGCTGAAATTTCGAAGAGTGGTCCCTACCAGCACACCGGTTGCGCCATAACGAAGGCGCTTACCAAGGTCGGCAGATGTCACTGTGTAGGTCTCCCCGGTAGCGCCGCTAATTGCAAAGCAATCGGTTGGAAGTGCGTTAACCGAATTCCCAGCCTTCAAACAGCGGTACCACTGATAACTCATCGTTGGTCTTGGGTATCCGGTAAATGGTTTCTGGGCTGCGGTGAGAACGGAACCGCTGGCCAATGTTCCAGTGAACGTCTGGGTTACGGCAGCTGGATCGGCATAGTAAGTGCCGACCCCTGAAGTAATGCCAGTGGAAGCAGGTGTCGCGCTGGATACTTGTGTGCCATTTCCCAGAGCTCCTGTGGTATTTGAGCCCACGCAAGACAGAGTTTCATCAACAATTCCGCAAGCGTTACTCAGACCGAGGGCCAATTGCTTCACGTAAACCGGCAATTTAGTCGGTGTGGTGAGCGGGGTTGTGGTCAATCCCCAGTCCTGACCACTGGTGTTGACACCCCAACAGTAATTGGAATCCAATTTGCTGGCACAGTACCCAACCTGGCCACCGTTGGTTTCCTTGTACCCAGAAATCGAGACTGAACCAGACCAAAGCTCTTCGTTGAACACCAACTTCCCGTCGCTTGTTGTGGTGTTAGTGGTACCGTTCAGGTAATTGGTGGATTGCCCAACACAGCGGACGCCTCCCGATTGTATGAAACATGTGCTGTTACCAGAAATGGCGACATCGGTGAATCCACCATTTGCCCAGAAGTTATTGGTGTACAAGAATTTGTCAAAACTGGTGTTGTTAGCATTCGTGCCGTTGTACAACTGCCCGTAACCGCCATACCCGGCACAGTAGATAAACCCACCTTGGATTATGCAAGCATGCTGTTGCCCAACCATTACTTTCGTGGCACCGGTGTTGGAAATGCCCAAAGCAGCCGCTCTAGTGGTCTCCTGCGGAACTGTGTAGTTGGTGTTTACCTGCAGTGAGGAATTACCCAGGACGTTGCTGACGTTGCTTCCCCAGCAGTAGACGGCTCCGCCGTATTTGATGGCACAGGTGCTATTTATGCCTGTTGAAACTTGCATCACGCCAGAAGAAAATGCAACTCCACCAGCAGTAGAAGAAACTGGCGTGGCCCACGCTTTACCCACAACGCTACCGTCACCAATGGCTCCGGTTGAGTTTGGACCCCAGCAGTAAAGAGCACCGCTAACCGTGATGGCACAGGCGGCGGACTGGCCAACCGAAACGGAAACTACATCGGTAAGCCTTACGCCAGCAGAAATCGAAACGTACCGTGAAGGTGCAGTATTTGCTGCTCCAACTCCGTCACCTTGAAGGTTTCCAGACGCTCCCCAACACTGAACCATACCCTGTCTAATTGCGCAGGTTGAGGTACCGTTTGACGAAACCGATTGGCCGTCCATAACGTAAGAGGTTGTAGTTGGAGACCACTTGATTAGGTCTCCGGCTCCAGCTTTGGCTGTGTCACTGAATCTCAGGAAGGAACCCGTGTCTTCTGGTCGAACCTGGTAACTCTTTGTGGTGCCGTCTGGGATCAGCGTACAACCTGATGGGAGGCTGTCGGCTGTTGAGCTATCCGAAGCAGAGCATCGATACCACTGGTAGTTGTGGTCCACTCGACCTTCCGTGGAAATTTCCGATGGTACGGCGGTAACTGGGTGGCCCACCAAGGGAGCCGGAGTCACCATGGAAATAGAAGGATTGGAATTGAACGTAGTCGGCGCGGTTTGAACAGGCCCGATGGTCGCTGTGGTTTTGGTAACAGTAGCAATGCTGTTGGCTGCCGTTACCGAGTAACGGAACTTCGAGCCCGAGTCGCTGCTAGAGAGAACAAGCGTGTCTCCAGTAGCACTTGAAGTTGTCGAGCAATCTCCTGGCAAAGCACTTGTGGCTTCACCAATTTCGGTGCATGTGTTCCACGATTTGGAAAAGGATGGGTAAGGGAAGCCTAGCGTTACGGATCCTGAGCTGTCTTCAGCCTTGCCGATAAGTGTGCCGTTACTAGTGGCAAATCCGCTCGTTGAAAGATTGACAATTGGCGCAAGGTCGGCAGAACCGATGTAGTTGTCCATACCGGCTGGCGAATATGGGTAGTACGAAGCGGCGTTCGAGCCGAAACCGATCACACCTGAAGCATTGCTACCAACGCATTTCAGGGTTTTTGAAACCACGAAACAGGTGGCTCGATCGCCAGAGGTAATTTCAGCGATGCCGGTAATGGTGCCGGTTTTCCTGAAGACTGTAAGGCCGCCTGAAGCGATGTCGTAAGGCGCAGCGTAGAAGGTGTTATCTCCCGCACAGTAAACATCTTCGTTGATTGTGTAGAGGCAAGTAAAGTTTCCGTTTCCACCGATCGAACTTGTAAGTTGAACGGCCGTTTTCGGAACGGCCTTTACCAAAGTAGGGACTACAAGGTTTCCGCCCGTTCCGTTCGCGCCGTACGTTCCGCTACCCCAGCAATAGAGATCTGCCGAAGCGACCAAGCAACCGTTCAGCTTTCCAAGAGTAAGGGTGACAACATTTGCGGGGGTAACTAACAGGGTAGGTGTAGCCACGTTTCCAGCCGAGCTAAAGCCCAAGTTGCTATATGTATAACTTCCCCAACAGTAAGCCTGTGCCACCTTAATTGCACAGATTAATTCTTCAGCATTGGCAACTACCTGTTGCACACCGGTTCCAAGTATTGAGTTAAGAAGTGGATAGAGATAGTTAGTTGAGGCCTCGGCAACGCCCTTTCCAATCTGACCAGATGCGTTAGCACCAGCGCAATAAAGTTGTGCCGACTTTACAAAGCAACTGTTTTTTAGACCTGCAGTCAGAGTTGTAACTTCGGTCAGCGGAGTGCCGGAAGAAGCTAACACGCGAGTTGGGTAATTCTGCTGGGTAGTATTTCCATTACCCAATTGGCCGAAGGTGTTGGCTCCCCAACAGTAGGCATTCCCATCATTTGTTAAGGCGCACGAGTGATTGGTTGAAATCGAAATAGCAATTACGTCGGTAAGTAGTGAACCATCTGAGAACCTAACCGGCGACAATCCTGGCTTAGTTGTAGAAGTAGTAGTACCGTCACCCAACTGACCGCTGGTGTTGATTCCCCAGCAATAAACGAGTCCACTCTTAATTGCACAGGAATGGTTGGCCGACATGGCGATTCGCTGACCGCCGCGTACGCGATCTGTCGATGGAGAAACTGCAATGGTCTGCCCCGCCGATGTGGTGGCTATTTGAGCCGGTGACACAAAAAAGCCGATGTCGGATGCGGAGAGTTTATAAGTTGTGGATGTTGCGCCGGAAATTACCGCACAACCTGCAGGGAGTGTTCCGTCGATTGCACTGGAAAAGTCGGAGTTCACTTTCGAGGTACATCTCACCCAGGCCGTCGAGGCCGAGGGAGTTGGAGTTCCAGTGAATGCGACGGTTGTGCTTGAAGTTAGTGGAAGCCCTGGAATCAATCCGGCGGCTTGAGTTCCAGAATAAGTAGAAGTTCCACTAGGACTTGGCGGTGTACCAGATGCGATTGTAGGCGCTGAAACAAACCCACGTGTAACGGTTCCATCTGTTACCTGGGTTTGAAGGCGAATGTATTTGCCAAAATGATCAGCTGTGAGTGTCAAGCTGGTTGCCGTTGCTCCGGCCAGAGAAGAACAGGCGATAGGGACGCTGGCGCCAGCTCCCCCGGTGTTGTCGGTGCACACCAACCACTGGTAACTCGCACTTGGCGAAGGATAACCCGACATTTCGTTGGGAGATACGCCGCTGAGCGAATGACCGGTTCCAACGTAAGTCGCGGGGGCGATAGACGAAGTGCTTACATTTGGGCTATAGCTCTCTGGGGCCAACCCGGTCATTCCGGTTACGTTGGAGGGAGTAGTCGGTGAATTGGCGGTGCCATCTCCAGCCACAGGAGTTGCGCCAAGGCACCTGACAGCACCGCTCATGACGGCGCAGAAACTGTATTGTCCCATGTCAATTTCTGAAACGTTACTGGTGTAGTAAACCGAACGAACTGGCGTATTGGACTGTGCGTTCGAGTTATTCGTCAATTGGCGGTATTGGTTGTAGCCAGTACAAATCACCGCTCCCGACTCTTTGAGAAAACAGGTCGTGTTATACGGTGCATTGGACCCATTCTCGTTAGATGCGATGTCGATAACACCGCTTGAAAGAGAAACAGGTACAGAGTCGGTAGTACTGGTGGCAGCCACCGGAACGTTGGACAAAGTGGTGTTGCCTGTTCCTAGGTTTCCAGTTACGTTATCTCCCCAGCAGAACGCAGCACCCGCACGGATGGCACAGGCTGAAAGTGCACCCATCGTGATTCCGGTGGTGTTTGAGGTAAGCGTCGTTACCGCCGTTGGCGTGGTTTTATTGGTGGTGTTTCCGATTCCTAGCTGGCCGGAGCCGTTGAGCCCCCAACAAAAGGCAGCACCATTTTTGATTGCACAAGCGGACTTATCGCTTACCGCAACCTGGTTTACGCCCGAGGTCATATCTGTAACGGCAGTTGGGTAGGAGGCTGAAGTGGTGTTACCGGTACCAAGTTGACCGCTGGAATTTAATCCCCAGCACAGCAAAGCTCCAGATGTGTTGATGGCACAGGTGAAACCAGACTGCAAGGAGTTACTTGCATCTCCAGCCACAGCCACGTCAACGATGTCAGTCAGATCAACACCCGAAGAAGCCTTGACCTTTACCGCAGTTTTTGTTGCGGTGGTGGTTCCGTCGCCTAGTTGCCCCGCAGCATTAGCGCCCCAGCACCAGAGGGATTTGTCATCGGTTACTGCACAGGTGTGAGTGTTTGAGGTCGCAACTGCTACTGCGCCGGTTAGCGGAGTTAGGTCTGATTTGAGAACCGCAACGGGTGTAGTTCTCTGGATGCTAATGGAATTATCGCCGAGTTGTCCGTTGAAGTTATTACCCCAGCACCAGACCCCACCATTTTTGATTGCACAGTTGGAGGTGTACCAAGAACTCAAAATCCTTGAAGCTAGAACGCGGCCTGTGGTGGCACTGTATACGGTGACGTTTCCACCCGAAGTGGTGGCGGTTTCGGCCACTCGAAGGTACCAACCAACATCGGTCTGATTGATTCCATAATCCGAATTGGTTCGATTGTTTACGATGTAGCAGTCGGCTGGAAGTGTCGGGGTTTCTGCGCCAGAGGCATAGCACCGATACCACTGATAGGAAAGGGTTGGTGTTTCGTCTGCCGTCCAAGATCCTGCGGTAACCGTGGCGGTTCGGTTGTTGGTAGGCCCGTATCCCGTGAAAGCATTAATGGTTGGATAGGCCGAATTTACTGGAGGTGCGGCTTGCGCTGTGGATGTGATGAGAAATGAGATTGCCACCGCGAGTATGGCAAACAGGGCGACCATCCACGGGCGCCTCACGCTGCCTAGCAACCTGCTCATTAGGCTCAAGTTTAGAAATTGGGTCTAGTGCGTTTGGCCTAAATAAAGGGTTAACCCTTTACTCGAAAATGAGTTTTCTATGGCTTTGTGAAAAGGGCCAGAAGATCGGAAACGCTGACCATTTGGTTGACCGGGTGACGCATTGGAGTATCGGCGTGAATCACGTAGACATTCTTGCGGCCGACCTTCTTTTTTTCCACAAAACCAGCTTCAACCAGGTCGTTCATAATCCCAGAAACTGCCCTCGAAGTAATGCCGATTTTGGCTGCTAGTTCGTCGATGGTTTGGTCAGGATTTTGAACCAGAGCAACCAAAATATGGCCGTGGTGGGTGAGGAAAGTCCAGTTAGACACTATTTCTTTTCCCCTTTAGTTACCTGGAAGCTGGCGAAGATGGAACCAGCCAGGATGATCACAATCACCAGCAGGGAAACAGTGGTTGGGATTTTCACGATGTCGTGAAGACCCATCTTGATTCCGACCCAGATCAGAACGAGAGCAAGCCCGAACTTGAGGTAAACGAAGCGGTGCATGATGTCGGCGAGCAAGAAGTACATGGCTCGAAGACCCAGGATGGCGAAAGCGTTGGCAGTGAAGACCAGGAACGGTTCGGAGGTTACCGCGAAGATTGCTGGGATTGAGTCGACAGCGAAGATGATGTCGGTGAATTCAATTAGCACCAAGACCATTAGCAGCGGGGTAGCTAGGCGCACGCCGTTTTGAACCACAGTGAGCTTCTGGCCGTGATACTCGGTGGTTGATGGCACAGCCTTCGAGAACCACTTGTAGAACTTAGAGTCGGCTGGCGATTTGTGATCGTCGGCCTTGCGAAGCATTTGAATACCGGTGAAGACCAAGAATGCAGCGAAGATGTAAAGCACCCAGGCGAACGCTTCTAGAATGGCAGCTCCAGCACCGATGAAGATGCCTCGGAATACTAGCGCTCCGAGAACCCCGAGAAAGAGGACGCGGTGCTGATACATCTTTGGAACGGCGAAGCTCGTGAAGATGATTGCCCAGATGAATACGTTGTCGACCGCTAGGGATTTTTCAATGAGGAATCCTGCGAAGTACTGCTGAGCGTAGTCGGCGCCGAATTGAACCCAGATCAGCCCACCGAACGCCACACCCAGAGTCACCCAGAATAGCGACCAACCGGCCGCTTCCTTTACCGAAATCTCGTGAGCTTTGCGGTGAGCGAATAGGTCGATTGCAAGCATCACCAGAATTAGCCCAAGGACTCCAAGCCACATCCAGAGTTCAACGTTCATTTGTTCACTTTCTTTTATGTGAAGTTTGATTACTGAATAGTATTTCAGGTATTATTCTTCATGTCAAGTCAAATTCGCCGAAAGTAACCATGACGGAAACCACACATTTGGCCCTAGCCAACCTCACCTCTCCAACGGTTTTAGCGTTCCTGCTTGGGCTGTTAGTGGTTGCAATTCGAAGTCCGCTGAAAGTTCCAGCCCCAATCATCGAAGCGCTTTCGATCTACCTACTATTGGCGATCGGCCTCAAGGGTGGCGTCGCCCTAACCAAAGTGACCTTCACCGAAATCATCTCGCCGCTAATTCTGGCTGTCAGTTTGGGTGTAGCCATACCCATCTTGGTTTTCTTCTCACTTCGTCTATTCACGAAACTTAATACCGAAAACCGAGGCGCTGTAGCAGCTCACTACGGCTCAACATCGCTGGTTACCTTTACCGCCGGCTTAGTCTTCCTCGAGCAGTCCAATTTGGTGGTCGAGGGATACCTTCCTTCGCTATTGGCAATCATGGAGGTGCCGGGAATCATCCTAGGAATCCTGCTCGCAAAAAGTGGAGGTTCGGCGAGCGCCATGAAGCCCGTGCTGCACGAGGTGTTCACAGGTAAATCCATCGTGCTTTTGGTAGGTGGCATCCTCATCGGTCTCACTGCTGGTCCAGCAGGTTACGAAAAAGTCGAACCATTCTTTGGCGATCTGTTCCTCGGATTCCTCGCAATCTTTTTACTACAGCTTGGAATTCAAGCCGGCGAGAGCCTCAAAGCCAGCTGGAGAGTTGGGTTCGGGTTAATCGGTTTCGCCGCACTCTTCCCGCTGGTAGTAGGTTCACTCGGAGTCTTCCTGGCACAATTTGCGGGCATGGGTGAAGGCGGCTCAGTGGCATTTGGTTTGATCTGTGGAAGCGCTTCGTACATCGCAGCTCCCGCGGCGGTCAGACTTTCGCTTCCAAATACAAACCCTGCATTCTTCCTAACCACCGCGCTTGGAATCACGTTCCCTGTCAACTTGGTAGTTGGAATTCCGTTCCTAGCCTGGTTTGCAAGCGTTATCTAGGAAGCGCTGTCGGCGTCCTTGATTCCCGTTGATGCGTGAGCGGCCGCAATTGCTCGCTTGCCAGAAGGTAATGCAATAGCGATAAGCGCGATGGCAACGGTTATGGCTCCGGTGATAATCAGTAGCAGCTCGACCGGGAAAATGTCGGCGAGTGGACCAAGGATTGCCATGCCGAGTGGCATTGCGGTTGACATCACGATGCCTACGAAACCGAAAACTCTTCCCTGACGTTCTGGCTCAACGGTTTCTTGCAAAAGGGTGAATGCCGAGGTTGAGAATGCTGGAACAATTAACCCGATCACGAAGAACAGGCTGAAGAAAACGATCAGGTTGGTTGTGAAGCCCATACCGATAGCCAACAACCCAAAAAGAATTGAGGTAGTGATGATGGCCCCGAGACGGTCAATCTTCGCGGCAAAAATCGAGATCAGGATCCCACCGAACAGCATTCCAACGCCGAAGGAAATCTCGAGGACCGTGAGCATCCAAACCTCCGAGCCAAAGTTTCGAACCACCATGAGCGGTGAAAGGTTGGACGGGGCGACAATCAACAGGAACACGATTGCAAAAATCGCCATGACCCAACGAACCAAGTCGTGGGTGAACACGTAGGTGATTCCTTCTTTTAGGTCGGCAAAGTAGGAAGGTTTATCCGCACTTGCGGC
>JBJORE010000019.1:0-11923 GCA_046049565.1 Actinomycetota bacterium | reverse complement strand
CCGTCCAATTACGGGGGCGGAAAACGCGGCCTCTATGTAATGACTCAGGGAAACAACTTGGCAATAGACCGAGAAACATATCTAAACGCCGGAGGATTCAGGCGGGTGAAGATAGAGGAACTGCACGAAGATCGCGCCCTGGTTAACGACGTTCGCGCCAAAGGAGGCAAGGTTCGCATGGTTTGGTCAATGCGCGTCCAAGTTTCGGTTCGGCGAGTTCAGGCTTGGGGGTTGCTAAACACCCTCAAATGGTATGCCAACCATTCCTTCCGCGGTGAGAATGTTGACATTCGATGAATGAATCAAAACTTCTCCTAGCCACCCGAAATGATCGCAAGGTTTCTTGGCGTTCCAGGCCTTTGGAACTCAGTGTTCTGAGGATGATTACGATGCTGGGTCCAGTGGTGCGTGTGCCACTGGTTGGAGTTGTAGTTTCGGATGGCAGCATCCTGCGTTCAATTCTCATGGACACCGAAAACTTCAGCAAAACAGCGCCAGGCGGAACTAGCGACCTCTGGGATCCGATCCTTAAGGGTCCGGGTTTATTGAATATGTCGGGTGTGGATCATCTCGATTTGAAACGAAAGCTAACTCCGCTTTTCAATGGCAAGGTTCTAGAAGAAATGGTTGGCGAAACGATTCGTGCCTCGGCCAGGGAATTTGTGGGTGAGTTGAGCGCGAAAAGCAATGTGGATGTGGTTGCTCATGTTGAGAGAATGGCTGCTCGAGTCATTTGTACTCTCAGCGGCTATGACCTATCTTCCATAAACGAGGACGAAGTGCTGGAGCAACTTGACCGCGCCCGCGGTCTGCTTCGTTTCGTAAAGTTGACCAGAAAAGAACTTTTGCCCAGTGAGGTCGAAACCGCACTAAGGGAACTTGCCGACATCCATCAGAGAATTAGCGAAGCGTTCGACCAAGACCAAGAATCTACGATTCCGCACCTTTTGAAAAGTTATGGCTTTTCTAAAGCTGAGGTCACTTCGATAATCACTGCACTAATCATTGCGGGAACGGAAACTGTGATTTCCCACCTCCCTCGCTTTATTCAGCTACTCATCACCGGAGGCGTCCTTCAGGGCCTAGAAAATTCTGATTCCACAATTGACGAACTAATTCAGGAGGGGCTGAGGGTCACCGTTCCAACTCCGGTAATGATCAGGGGAGTTACGAAACCCACAAAGATTTCTGGGGTTAACGTAAAACCTGGGGATCGCATCCTGCTGGCCACCACGTTTGCATGCCGAAAAGGTGGAGACTTTAATCCTTCAAGGCCGATAGCCAAGGAACTTAGAAATCTATGGTTTGGTGCTGGAGTGCACCTGTGTATTGGCATGCCCCTTGCGCAAATGGAAATCGCTGCCGTGACCCGAGAACTTCTTGAATTCGGTTCGAAGAACAGAATTGAGCTTGTTGAAGCAAAAATTCGTAGGGGCAGTTTGACTGCTGGCTATTCGAAAATGGTGGTCAGATGCACAACTTCTTAGCTGACATAGAAATCCTGGCTAGTAGGCAACCAGATAGGTGCGCCATCGTCCTAGGTTTGGAAGAAATAACGTTTGGTACCTTATGGGAAAGTATTGAAACAGTTTCCAACAATGCCATTCGATTGGGGTATCGTCCGGGGGATTCTTTTATCTTTGCTAGTAAACCGACTCCCAAAACTATTGCTATGGCTTTGGGTTTGACTAGGGCCGGGCTCAGGTTAGCGTTTATTGACCCATTTACAGCCACCACGTCATTTCCTGTGAGGGTTACCCTAATTGGGCCCAAGTTTGTTCTAGCGGAATCAAGCTTGCTCGCAATCGGCTCGAGGAAAACAAGTTGGTTGCGCAAACTCTTGAAAATTGTGATTGCCGACTATGGCTCAATTCCCTCGGCAGATTTTTTCCACACCGGTCCTCGCTTGCCATTTCTGCCTAAGGGTTCAAGAAATGCCTTGGCGGAGTTTTATCGACCTGTAGCCGAATTCTCTAAACCAACTCGAGTTGCGAATTCAGACTCAATTATTGTTTTTACCAGCGGAACCACGGCAGACCCGAAAGGGGTCGTGCACTCGTTGGAAACTATTTCTGCAAACTTTTCAGAAACGGCAAAGATTTTCGATTTCAAGGTGGGCGATCGAGTTCTCTGTGAAGCGATGACTGTGGGGTTGGTGGCTGTATCGGCGGGTGCAACCTGGATCATCCCAGACGGTAGGAAGAATCCGTCGTTCAATAAGTTCTTCGCGGTTCCAACCGATGCAATCAAACTTATGAAGGAAATGGAATCCGAATCTGCAGCAAAGAATCAAATCGAGTACTTCGGCATGGGTGGGGCTCCGATTCCGCCAAGCCTTGTGAACCGAGTGCTCGAGGTCGTTGGAGACCAAACAAAAATCGTTTGTATTTACGGAATGACCGAGATTCTTCCCGTTGCCTACTGTGATGGCAGGGAAAAGCTCGTCCCTCGCGCGGGCGATTTTCTTGGAAAGCCCCTAGCTGGAGTTGAACTTCGTATTGCAGTCGACCAGGAGTTGGAAGTACGCGGTTCTGGACTCATGAAGAACTATTTAGGACGCAAGCCGGCGGCCTGGCACCCGACCGGAGACCTGGCGAGAATTGACGAGCATGGCAACATTCTCATGTTGTCTCGCAAGAAGAACATGTTGATTCGGGGCGACATGAATGTTTATCCAAGCCTTTACGAACCCGGCCTCACCACAATCCCAGGAGTGGCCGATGCCGTAATCGTCGGTGTTCCAGATGAGTATGGAGACGACCGGATTGCACTTTTTATCCTCCCAAAGGCGGATGAACCAAACCATGAAGAACTTAGGAAGCGTGTCCACGCGCGTCTTCCAGAATTCATGGACCAGCAAGCGCTACCAGACATCGTGATCATGCTTGAGTCCATGCCAGTTTCAGGTCGAGGGCAAAAGCGCGACATGGCTAAGTTGGTTGAAATGGCTTCGGAAAGACTTCCGTCTTGAAAATAGTGGTAGCCGGGGTAAGTGGCTCTCTGGGCCGATTCCTCGCGCAGCAATTGATTTCTTCGAAGCATGAAGTGATTGGCATTTCGAGAACTGACCCGAACATTTGCGGGCTCACCTTCATTTCTCATGACCTTAGAAACCCGATTGTGCTCCCAGAACTCAGAGACTCACTTGTAATTAATTCAGCAGCCGTCACTCGGGATGGATTTAACCAGAAAATTCTGCAGGCAAATAAAGCGATTGCCGCCACGTGTCTAGGGCTCAGCGCAGGGCCTCAGATCCTGGTTAGCTCCTCAAGTGTCTACGATTTGAGTAAGCCGACAAATAATGCTGAAGTCTCGGATGCCAATGGGCAGTATGCATTTCTAAACAGCTACTCACAATCCAAGTTTGAGTCAGAGCTAATTTACGACGACGGTGACCACACATCGATCGTTTTGAGACCGCACGCGCTGATTGGGCCAGGTGACGGAACACTATTGCCTAGGCTGCGAAAAGCTATGCGTGGTGGGCGCTTGTTTTTACCTAGCGGAGGAACGGCAAAGCACGAATTCACGTCTTTCCGAAACTTTTCTTCAGCTGTCGAATTGGCAATTCGTAAGCTTGAAAATGGTTGGACAGGGAAGTTGACGCTGAATGTTTCCGATGGAATCGCCACATCGATAGCCGATGCAATTAGATTTGCGCTAAGTCCAGAGACGGTCGAGATAAGGTCAATACCAGTTTCCACGGCGTTGGCAATTGGTCGCCTAAGTGAAGTTTTTTCCTTACCTGGCGCTGAACCGAGGGTCTCTCGATATGCGGTATCCCAGCTCGCTTTCGACCGAAGTTATGATCTCGAACCCACTAAGACTGCACTCGGATACGATCCGACAAAGAATCCTGCGTTCTAAGGAAAATGCCCGCCGGAAATCCGACGGGCATTTACCTCTGGTGTCTTTAGATAGCACTCGCTATAGCAGCGTCGAGCACGTTTAGCGCATCGGTCAGCTGGTCTTCGGTGATTGCTAATGGAGGTAGGAAACGGATTACGTTTCCGTGGGTTCCAGCGTTTAGAACTAGAACACCGTTTGCGTGGCAGAATGTAACAACTTTGGTTACGGCAGCCGAATTTGGGTTCTTGGTTCCTGGTTCGACTAGTTCGATTGCAAGCATTGCGCCGCGTCCGCGAACATCACCGATGATGGGGTGGCGCTGCTGAATTTCGCGTAGGCGAGGAAGCATGAAGCTTTCGATCGCTAGTGCACGCTCGAGAACACCACCGGCTTCAATCTGCTCAAGAACAGCGATGGCTGCTGCGGCCGCAACTGGATTTCCACCGTACGTGCCACCGATACCACCAGCGTGAGCCGCGTCCATGACATCTGCGCGGCCGGTAACAGCCGAGATTGGCATACCGCCAGCAATACCTTTTGCGATGGTGACCATGTCTGGCTCAAAGCCTTCTTCGTAATCGCTGGCGAACCACTTACCGGTTCGT
The DNA here is from genome assembly GCA_046049565.1 of Actinomycetota bacterium. Classification (GTDB taxonomy): domain Bacteria; phylum Actinomycetota; class Actinomycetes; order Actinomycetales; family Microbacteriaceae; genus Rhodoluna. Next base: position 7,469 of record JBJORE010000019.1, on the reverse strand, counting down.
GCGATACCAGCCTGAACTTCGTCGGCAACCATGAGAACGTTGTTAGCGCGAGCCCAAGTCTGAAGGGTGGTTAGGAAGCCAGGTGCTGGCACGATGAAGCCACCCTCACCCTGAATTGGCTCGATGAAGATAGCAGCAAGGTCTTCCGCGCCGACGCGCTTCTCGATGTAGGTGATGGCGCGGCGTGCTGCTTCTTCGCCGGTCATGCCCTCAGGGTCGCGGTATGGGTAAGACATTGGAACGTGCTGAACACTTCCAGCAAGAGGGCCAAAACCGTTACCGTAAGGGGCAGCCTTGAAGTTCATGGCCATGGTTAGGTTGGTGCGTCCGTGGTAAGCGTGGTCGAATACAACAATCTCGCTCTTGCGGGTGAACTTGCGAGCAAACTTCACAGCGTTTTCAACAGCCTCGGCGCCAGAGTTAAAGAGCGCCGACTTCTTTGGGAAGTTACCAGGGGTGTGCTTGTTTAGAAGCTCACAAACCCGAACGTAAGGCTGGTAAGGGGTTACGGTGAAAAGAGTGTGCGTTAGCTTTGCAACCTGCTCCTGCACAGCCTTCACAACGCCTTCATTGGTGTGACCGATGGTCACAACACCGATACCGGAACCCATGTCGATTAGCTGGTTTCCGTCAACGTCGGTAAGGATCGCGCCGTGGGCATGATCGATGTACACCGGAAGAGCCGCGCCAACACCGGCAGAAACGTGCTGGAGGCGGTTCTGGTGTAGTTCCTGGGACTTAGGTCCTGGGATAGCGGTTACCAATTTGCGTACAGTGGCTTCACTCATAGGGCTAGTCTAGCCCCGCAAGGTTGAGAGTTTGGTGCGAAGATTGGTAAATGCGTCGCATCATTATTCTCGGAAGCACCGGTTCGATTGGAACCCAGGCTTTAGAGGTCATTTCTGAGAATCCTCACCTGTTTCAAGTGGTTGGTCTGGCCGCTGGAACTAACTCTGAACTGCTGGAAGAACAACGGTCAGCCTTTGGATTGGAGGCCTCGGTTTGCGTTTTGGGGGCTGAGGAGGCTACCAATTTGGTTCGTACCGTTGAAGCCGATGTGGTGGTCAATGGAATCACCGGTTCGATTGGTTTGGCAGCAACTCTCGAAACTTTGCGTTCGGGCAAGATTTTGGCTTTAGCTAATAAGGAATCGCTAATTGTTGGCGGTTCGCTGGTTACGTCGCTTGCTCGTCCAGGGCAGATCGTCCCTGTCGACAGCGAGCACTCGGCGATTGCACAGGCGCTTCTCTCTGGTACGAAGTCTGAGGTTCGAAAGCTGGTACTGACTGCATCGGGTGGTCCGTTCCGCGGTTGGTCTCTGGAGCAAATGCATGATGTGACTCCAGCGCAGGCGCTTGCGCATCCAACTTGGGTGATGGGCAAAGTGGTAACCACTAACTCGGCAACCATGGTGAACAAGGGTCTAGAACTTATAGAAGCCCACTTGCTGTTTGATGTGCCAATCGATGACATTGAAGTAACAGTTCACGCCCAGTCTGTTGTTCACTCAATGGTTGAGTTTGTGGATGGATCGGTGATTGCTCAGGCATCGCCACCAAATATGAAACTACCGATTGCTCTAGGTATGTCTTGGCCGGATCGTGTGCCAAACGTTGCACCAGCCTGCGATTGGACCAAAGCAGCCACCTGGACCTTTGAGCCGTTGGACGAAAAGGTTTTCAAAGCCGTGGCGCTTGCTCGTAAAGTCGCAAGGCAAGGTTCGACTTTCCCTGCCGTTTATAACGCCGCGAACGAGGAAGCGGTTGAAGCGTTCCACTCTGGCAAGATTCGTTTCACGGAAATCATCGAAGTTATTGAACGAGTGGTAGATGCTCATGAGGCACCAGAGGAATTGACTTTGGAATCAGTGTTAGCAGCTGAGACTTGGGCACGTGACCGAGCCCATGCCCAGATGGCTAAGGCTTTTTAGGCAAACTGTCAGAATCCATCGCTAAGGTAAACGCGTGAACGAAACTTTTCTCTACATTCTCGGCATTTTGGTCATGGTCTTGGGATTGGCAGTCTCTATTGGCTTACACGAGTTTGGGCACCTAATTCCAGCGAAACTCTTTGGGGTAAAGGTTCCGCACTGGGCGATTGGTTTTGGTCCAAGGCTTTGGAAGAAGAAGATTGGTGAAACTGAATACTCGATTCGCCTGATTCCACTTGGTGGCTTTATCAGCATGATTGGTATGTATCCACCGGAGAACCCAGCCAAGCCGGATGCGAAAAGAAGTTTTGGCGGAGTGATTGCGCAATCGCGCGAGGCTCATTCGGAGCACATGGCCCCAGGTGATGAAACCCGCACGCTCTGGTCGAAACCTGCTTGGCAGAGAATCATCATCATGCTCGGTGGGCCTACCGTCAATCTGATCCTCGGCTTGTTGTTAATTTCAATTGCTTTGTCTGGCATTGGTTCGTGGGCACAGGGCACGAAGGTGGAAGCAGTTATTGAGTGCCAAGAGCAGATGGTTAACTCAAAAGATTCTTGTGTGCCCGAGTCGGTGCGAACTCCCGCTTATATGGCTGGGCTGCGTTCAGGTGACGTTGTTGTGTCAGTCGATGGAGAGAAAGTCGCAGCCGGGTCACCATTTCTCGCGAAGTTGATTGCGAAGCCTTTGGTGAGCCACGAGGTCGTTGTAATCCGAAACGGTATGGAGAAGACCCTCAACATCTTCCCAGCTGAAGCGTCACTGCCTACCCTTGACTCATCGGGCAATGTTGTGAACGTTGTTCGCCCATACATTGGTGTGCGCATGGAGTACGAGCGTGTAGCCATGCCGATTGGCGAATCAATTGGATACGGAGTGAGTTCGGTCGGTCAAACCTTCGGCTTTATTGCGCAGTTCCCACAGCAGGTCTACTCGTCGGTTTCGTCGCTGTTTACGGGCGAAAAGCGAGGCGGAGAATCAGCTATTTCAGTCATCGGAATTGGCCAGGTTGCTGGTCAAGTTTCGTCTTCGGCTGCCGACCCGCTCGACAAGGTTTTTTCAAACCTGATGTTGATTGGTTCACTAAACATTGCGCTGTTTGCTTTCAACATGATTCCGCTGCCGCCCTTGGATGGTGGCCATGTCGCTGGAGGAATCTACGAATACCTAAAGCGTGGAGCCTACCGTTTGGTCGGTAAAAAAGATCCAGGTCGAATCGATACCGCCTTGATGGCTCCAATTGCCCAGTTCATGTTCTTGGCATTGCTACTCGCCGGAGTTCTGATGATTGTTGTTGATTTCGTGAACCCTGTGAAGCTGTAGGTCTGCAGTTATGCTTGAGACATGCCTGCAGTCAATCTAGGAGCGATCCAGACACCACCGCCAGTTCTTACGCCACGTCGTAAGAGTCGCAAGATCATGGTCGGTAAGGTGGCCGTTGGTGGCGATGCCCCAATCTCGGTTCAGTCGATGTGCACGACCCCAACTACCGACGTCAATGCCACGCTTCAGCAGATCGCGGAGCTCACCGCTTCTGGTTGCGACATAGTTCGTGTTGCAGTTCCGTCGCAGGACGACGCAGACCGCCTTCCGCTAATTGCTCGCAAGTCTCAGATTCCGGTTATTGCTGACATCCACTTCCAGCCAAAGTATGTTTTCCAGGCAATCGACGCCGGCTGTGGTGCAGTTCGTGTGAACCCCGGCAACATTCGCCAGTTTGATGACCAGGTTGGTGCTATTGCCAAGGCTGCAAAGGATGCTGGCGTTTCGATTCGAATTGGCGTGAACGCTGGTTCATTGGACCCTCGTCTGCTTCAGAAGTACGGCAAGGCAACTCCAGAAGCATTGGTTGAGTCGGCCGTTTGGGAAGCTTCTCTTTTTGAGGAGCACGACTTCCACGACTTCAAGATTTCGGTAAAGCACAACGACCCAGTAGTTATGGTCAAGGCTTACCAGCTCTTGGCTGAGCGAGGCGATTGGCCATTGCACTTAGGTGTAACTGAGGCAGGCCCTGCTTTCCAAGGAACCATTAAGTCTTCGGTAGCGTTCGGCGCTTTGCTTTCGCAGGGTATTGGAGACACCATTCGTGTTTCGCTTTCAGCGCCTCCGGTTGAGGAAATCAAAGTTGGTTCGCAGATTCTTGAATCTCTAAACCTTCGCCCACGCAAACTCGAAATTGTTTCTTGCCCAAGCTGTGGTCGTGCTCAGGTAGATGTTTACACTTTGGCAAACGACGTCACGGCAGGTCTTGAGCACCTAACCGTTCCGCTGCGTGTGGCCGTCATGGGCTGTGTTGTGAACGGACCTGGTGAAGCTCGAGAGGCTGACCTAGGCGTTGCTTCCGGTAACGGTAAGGGGCAGATCTTCGTGAAGGGTGAAGTCATTAAGACCGTACCTGAGAGTGAAATCGTGGCCACGCTGATTGAAGAGGCAAACCGTTTGGCTGCCGAAATGGACCAAACTCTGGTTGGTTCGCCACAGGTTGTTGTCGCTAAGAAGTAAAGTTGGCTTATGCCTATCAGACTTTCCAGCCTGTTCCTGCGCACACTGCGCGAAGACCCAGCCGACGCTGAAGTAGACAGCCACAAGCTGTTACTGCGTGCAGGTTACATTCGCCGTGCTGCCGCCGGCATTTACACTTGGCTTCCACTCGGTCTCGCGGTGAAAGCAAAAATCGAGCAGATTGTTCGCGAGGAGATGGCAGCCGCCGGTGCTCAGGAAGTTTTCTTTCCAGCGCTATTGCCACGTGATGCCTATGAGGTGACCGGCCGATGGACAGAATACGGAGATAACCTTTTCCGCTTGCAAGACCGTCGCAAGAACGACTATTTGCTTGCACCAACCCACGAAGAGATGTTCACCCTATTGGTGAAAGACCTTTACAACAGTTATAAAGACCTGCCGGTTTGCCTGTACCAGATTCAAAACAAATACCGCGACGAAGCCCGCGCTCGCGGTGGACTGCTTCGCGGTCGTGAGTTCGTGATGAAGGACGCCTATTCGTTCGACATCGACGACGAAGGTTTGAAGAAGTCTTACCAGGCTCAGCGCGACGCCTACGAGCGCATTTTCAAACGTCTCGGCGTTGACTACGTAATCGTTAAAGCCGATGCCGGTGCGATGGGTGGTTCGGCTTCTGAAGAGTTCCTAAGCCCAAGTCCAATCGGTGAGGACACCTTTGTGCGCTCACCTGGTGGTTACGCTGCCAACGTTGAGGCAGTGCAAACTCCAGCTCCTGAGGCTCGTTCGATTGACGGCCTGCCGGCCGCTGAAGTTCGCGACACTCCAAACTCTTCGACTATCGCCACGCTAGTTGAGGCTGCGGGTATTACTGCTGCCGACACCTTGAAGAACGTGGTTCTTGCGCTGGTTTCACCTGAAGGCAAGCGCTCGCTGGTCATGGTTGGTATTCCTGGTGACCGCGAGGTAGATGCCAAGCGCGCCGAGGCCGCTTTCTCACCAAACGAGGTTGAGCAGGCAAACGAAGAAGACTTCAAGAAGCACCCAGAACTGGTGAAGGGGTACATTGGCCCGAAGGCCGGCGGTTTTGAGGGAATCAAGTACTACGTTGACCCACGTGTGGTTACCGGAACCTCTTGGGTTACCGGCGCCAACGCCCCGGGCAAGCACGTCTTCGGTTTGGTTTATGGCCGCGACTTTGAGGCCGATGGCATCAAGGACATCGCCGAGGTTCGTGCCGGCGACCCAGCGCCCGACGGTTCTGGTCCGCTAGAACTTGCACGTGGTATTGAAATCGGCCACGTGTTCCAGCTTGGTCGTAAGTATGCCGAGGCTCTAGATCTCAAAGTTCTAGACGAAAACGGCAAGCTCGTTACCGTGACTATGGGTTCTTATGGCATCGGCATCACCCGACTCGTCGCTGTTTTGGCAGAAGCTAATCGCGATGAGAAGGGCCTTATTTGGCCAGACTCAGTTTCGCCTGCCGATGTTTACATCGTGGCTGCTGGCAAGGAAGAAGAGAACTATGCAGCGGCTGAAAAGCTGACTGAAGAGTTCGAAGCGATGGGGAAAACCGTCATCTTGGACGACCGTCCAAAGGTTAGCCCTGGTGTGAAGTTTGGTGATGCCGAATTAATCGGTGTGCCTTATGTAATCATCTGCGGTCGCGGTATTGCCGATGGCGAAGTTGACTTCTGGAATAGGCGAACAGGCGAGCGTCGCTCAGTGCCGCTAAACTTAGCAGTACTACAACTCTAAAGAACACGCCAGGAGGCACCGATGGACATCGACCTGAAAGTCTTGAAAACCATCGAGAGCGACCGCGGAATCGCGTTTACCGAACTCGTGGAAATTATTGAGGCTGCCATTTTGGCTGCTTACTACCGTTCCGAGGACATCCACCTAAAGCGTGATGACGTTGACTTCACCCGCGCAGTGCTTGACAAGCAGACCGGTGTCGTGCATATTTTCACCCGCGACAAGGATGAAGAAAACAACCCGATTGGCGAAGAGCGTGACGTAACTCCGGAGAACTTTGGACGAATTGCGGCTTCATCTGCAAAGCAGGTAATCATGACTCGCCTTCGTGCCATCAATGACGAAAACCTGCTCGGTGAGTTCACCGGCAAGGTTGGCGACGTAGTTATTGGAACCATTCAGCAGGGAACCCGTTCTTACATGGTGAACGTTGATCTTGGTTCACTCGAAGCCCAGTTACCGCCTGAAGAGCAGGTTGTCGGCGAGGATTATTCGCACGGCAAGCGCATCCGAGTAATAATCACCAAGGTCGACAAGGGTTCTCGTGGTGGCGCCATGGTAACCGTTTCACGTCGACACAAGAATTTGGTTCGCAAACTATTTGCACTTGAGGTACCCGAGATTGCTTCGGGACAGGTTGAGATCATGCAGGTCGCCCGCGAAGCTGGACACCGCACCAAGATTGCAGTGAAGTCGACGGTAGCCGGTTTGAATGCCAAGGGTGCTTGCATTGGCCCAATGGGTGCACGCGTTCGCGCTGTTTCTGCCGAACTAAACGAAGAGAAGATTGACATCGTTGACTACGACGAAGACATCAAGAAGTTCGTTGCAGCTGCGCTGTCGCCAGCCAAGATTTCGGCCACCTTCACTATTCCTTCGAAAGATCCAGACGGTCGCGTCCATGTACGCGCCCTAGTTCCTGACTACCAGCTGTCTTTGGCAATCGGTAAGGAAGGCCAGAACGCCAAGCTAGCCGCGGATTTGACCGGCGCCAAGATTGACATTCAGCCAGAAAGCATCCTCGACGGCGAGTAGCCCTAGACCAGGTGCGGTAAGCAGGTTAGGATGGAACAAGTTAGAACCTGTGTTGGCTGTAAAACGCTCGGCGCTCGAAAGTCTCTGATTCGTGTTGTTTTGGTAAATTCCGAACTCACCATCGATGAAGATAAAAAACTTCCCGGACGCGGTGCATGGTTACATGCGAAGACAAAATGTTTAGAGCTAGCGCTAAACCGCAAGGCCTTTGGTCGAGCATTGAAGCAACAGTTCCAGGCGGATGAAAAGGTTTTAGCCCTAGCGATAGAACAGGCAGAAGCGATG
>JBJORE010000018.1:0-12217 GCA_046049565.1 Actinomycetota bacterium | reverse complement strand
GAGCCGATGAAGCCGGCAACGAAAACGTTGGCTGGGCGCTCGTAAAGTTCACGAGGAGTTGCAACCTGCTGAAGAATTCCATCCTTCATAACTGCAACGCGGTCACCCATGGTCATAGCTTCAACCTGGTCGTGGGTAACGTAAACAGTGGTTACACCGAGGCGACGCTGAAGCGAAGCAATCTGGGTACGAGTCTGAACACGTAGCTTGGCGTCAAGGTTTGATAGCGGCTCATCCATTAGGAACACCTGAGGCTTACGTACGATTGCACGACCCATTGCTACACGCTGACGCTGACCACCGGAAAGAGCCTTTGGCTTGCGACCTAGGTATGGCTCTAGGTCTAGAAGCTTGGCTGCCTCAAGAACTCGAGCTGCACGCTCTTCTTTGGCAACGCCGGCAATCTTTAGTGCGAAGCCCATGTTTTCAGCCACGGTCATGTGTGGGTAAAGAGCGTAGTTCTGGAAAACCATTGCGATGTCGCGGTCTTTTGGCTCAACATCGGTGACGTCGCGGTCGCCAATGAAGATGTGACCCTGGTTTACCTCTTCAAGCCCTGCCAACATGCGAAGGCTGGTCGACTTTCCACAACCCGAAGGACCAACGAGCACTAAGAACTCGCCATCTTTGATCTCTAGGTCCAGTTCGTTAACGGCTGGACGTGGGGTGCCTGGGTAAAGGCGGGTGGCTTTTCTAAATGAAACTGTTGCCATGATATTTCTCCTAAACCGGCAGGTACGTGCCGGACGATCCTTTGTAAAAGAGCCCAGAGACGGTCGTCTACGGGTATAGCCATTATGGCATTAGCGGGTCACTGATTTAGACTGGAAGTTCCGTCTGTCACCAATTTGTGATGAAACTAAGAGGTAAAGAATGAGCAACGAAAAACTAACGCGCGACCAGCAGCGTGAAGCAGCCAGAGCTAAGGCCAAGGCCCTGCGCGAAGCGCAGAAGAAGAGCGAAGGACGCAAGAAACTTCTCGTCATTCTCGGTTCGGTAATCGCCGGTATCGGTATTGTTGCCGGTGGTATCTTCATCGCGGTCAGCCAGCCAGCGCCAGTTCAGCCTGGAGAAGACCCAAGCACTGCTTTCACCAACGGCGGCGTGACTATCACCAAAGACCTAGTGGTAGCAAAGACTGTCTCGGACATCGACAAGACTGTTCCAACCATCATCATTTACCAAGATCTTCAGTGCCCTGCCTGTCGCGCATTTGAGGCACCGAACATGCCTCAGATCACCGAGCTGGTTAAGGCTGGCAAGTACAACCTTGAGATTCACCCGGTTTCATTCTTGGACGGCGCATCGGTAAACGAGTACTCAAGCCGTGCCGGAAGTGCGTTGATGTGCGTTGCAGACACCGACCCACAGCGCTTCTTGGACTACAACACCGCACTCTACAACCAGCAGCCTGAGGAAAATACAGCAGGACCAGACAACGCTGCCCTCGCCGAAACGGCGAAGCAGGTTGGCGTGACCGACGCTGACACCCTCGACTGCATCTCTAAGGGCACTTGGGGTAACTGGGTCAAGAACCAGACTCCCGCTTACAAGGCCAAGGTTCCTGGAACCACCGTTCCATTTACCGGTACTCCGGCAGTGATTGTGAACGACCAGCTCTACTCTGGCGATCTAAACAACGCCGCAATGTTCCTTCAGTGGCTACAGACTGTAGCTCCGGTAAGCACCAACTAGCAGTACTCGCGAAGCCCGCTGGCGGCGTTACTTGGTAACGACCACTAGCGGGTTTTGCTGTTCCTCAGATGTTCCAACGTCATTTACTGCCACAACCTTGAACCAGTAGGTGGTCGCCGAACGAAGACCGTTCACTGTGAGCGATGTACTAGCCGAAACTGATTTACGAACCGTGGTCCAGGTACTTCCTTGGTCGGTGGAATAGGTGACCACGTAGTTGCGAACCTTGCTGCCATCGACAACCGTGGCGGCCGCCCAACCAAGAGCGATTGAAGTTTTGGTCTTGTTAGTTACGCGCAGGGCGGTTGGTGCGGCTGGAGCATTCCCGTAAGTGACCACCTGAATCACTTGTGAAGGAACGGAGTAACCCACCGAGTTCTTTGCTGAAACTCTCAGGCAATATTTGGTGCCCGCGGCAAGCCTGGTCACGTCGAAGCCTAGAGCGTTCGATGCAGCGTGGCTGATTGCCGTGTAGGTCGAGCAGTTACTCGAAACCTCCACCTTGTAATCCGTGAGGACAGCGCCTCCGTTTGATTCAGGAAGTGACCAGCCCAGAGTTAGACCGTTCGGGGTAACGTTACTGGCTTCGAGGTCGAGTGGGGCGGTTGGTTTAGCTAGAGCGGTGGTGAAGGTTCCTTCCGCAAAGGCAGAGTATCCGGCTGCGTTAACTGCAGACACTCGAACCTGGTAGTTCGTTCCAGGCGCAAGCCCATTGACACCGTATGTTTTCACAATGGACTCTGGGTGATCAACCAGGATCCAGTTATCAGAACCAGCTCGGGCAACTTCGATTTGATAGTCGTAGATTGGCGAACCGCCGTTGTCGGTTGGCGCCTTCCAGGTCAGACCAACCCCATTGCCCGTGATACCGCGTACGGTGAGCGAGGTTGGAGCAGCTGGAACGGAAACCGTCGTAGTTGCGGTTACCACATCAGAGTAGGCTCCAGTTCCGGCCGAGGTAACGGCGGCAACGCGGAACTTGTAGGTCTTGCCTTTGGATAGCGTGTTCACCAGGAATCCCACTGAGTTAGATGGTGTGTGTGCAATTGGGGTCCAGGTGGTGCCACCGTTTCCTGAGACCTCCACTCGGTAATCCGTGATCGGAAGACCTCCGTTTGACTCAGGAAGCTCCCAAGCCAGGCTCAAGGACGTGGTGTCGATTCGACTTACCGCCAACGCACGTGGCTTCAATGCCGGTCCGGTCAGGGTCGTGAAGCCGTCGGCGAGGTAAGCAAATTCACTATTGCCGGCTCGGTTAACCGCCGCGGTGCGAACTAGGTAGTGAGTTCCAGGAGCCAGACCGGTGAGACTTAGGTTTACCGAGGTTGACACAGGTTTGTTTGGTACCGGTACCCAGGTAACACCTTCGTCGCGCGAGGTTTCAATAGCGAAGTCGGTGATCGGCGCTCCTCCGTTGAATGCAGGAGCGGTCCAACTTAGGCTCACTCCGTTTCTGGTAACACTCTTGGAAGTCATGGCGGTTGGTGCACTTGGTACAGCTGGATCTAAGGTGCGGGTGCGAAGCGCTTGAGACCATTCGGCGCCGAGGCTACCCTCAATAAAACCGCCTCCGTTTTCACCGCGAACCCGGAACCAGTAGTCGGTTCCGGCAACTAGCCCAGCTGTGATTCGATAGGAAGTTTCCGTGCTCTTACCTTCCTTGCGGTAGAGGGTCTTCCAAGTGGTTCCATCGGTCGAATAATCGATCTGGTAATCCTTGAGCGCCGGTGTTCCTAGGAAGGTTGGAGCGGTCCAAGAAACGATTCCTTCGTTTGGTTTACCCACGACGGTTTCGAAACTTACATCGGTGGGTGCGTTCGGCATTCCTGGAGGAGTGCGAGCAATCACGATGTCGGTGACTTCGGTGTAGCGATACTGTTCGTAAGAATCGCGTGAGTAAACGGTGCAGTCGTGGGTGCCGGGGAAACTTCCAAATTCAATGTTTGACTCAACCGTGAGGGTCAGTTCGTTTGCGTCACCAGCCTGAGAAACGATATATGGGGAGCCAGAACCGTAGATACCCCAGCCGGTTCCGCTGCGGTAAACGGTGTAGGAAACCGGGTTTGGTTGGTTAGCTTTCCCTTGGCACCATACTTGAAAAACATTTGTGGCGGTTGCATCGGAAACCGTCAATGTTGAGCGCACGGGAATCTTTTGAGCGCCGGCATCATAAACGGGGGCATCCCAACTGAATCCGGAAATCGCTGGTCCTTCGTCGTCATAGACACCAGGTGCCCGGGTGATGACCAATGTTGGAAGGGTCTTGTATAGGGTGTGACCTTGAGTGTCCTGAGCCCAGATGTAGCACTGGTAGTTCCCTGGCTTGAAGCCTTGGCGAACGGTAGTTTCAATCTGCATGTTCGCACTGGTGTTACTGGTAACTTCCGAGGCGAGAGTTGGATTTGCAGTTCCGGAAATTGACCACCTGCGACTAGAACTGTCCCAGTAGTTGGAAACGAAAATCGGGCTCGGAGTGTTGTTGTTGTCGTAGCAGTTCAGGTAGAAGTAACGAACACCCGTGGAGTCGGTCAGCGTAAACGTTGGGCTCGGGTGAGCAGCTTCGGTTCCAACCTCATACGAGGTTTGACCCCAATCGAAGTTACTGAGCACCGGAGCGTCGTCGTCGTAGTTTCCGTTTGAGCGCGTGATGGTTAGTGTTCCGCCATATTCGTAGGCATAGTGATCAAGAAGATCGCGAACCTGAAGTTGGCACTGGTAGGTGCCAGGAATAGTGCCCATGGCGATCTTCATCGAGACTTTCAGTTCGAGCGATCTAGAGTTCACAGTCTGGGAAACCTTGATTGGGTTACCGGTTCCAGTCATGCCCCAAATTCCGTTTACAGCGGTCATGTAAATGTTGACTGGCCAGGCATCCGCATTGTTGCCAGTGCAATAAACCCACATGTAGCCCACGCCCTGGTCATCGGAAGTGGAGATTGTGAGAATCGCTGTGGCATCTGACGAACCGACCTCATAGGACGATTTGTTCCAGCTAAAGCCGTCCAACGTTGGCGGGGTGTCATCGTAAATACACGTTTCGGTGCGCTTGATTTCGGTGTTGGTGTAGTCGCAACGGTTAAGCCCGAATGAGAGCAGTTGCTCTTCCCGACCAATCACATCAACGCCTGCGCCACCAGATAAGACGTCGTCGCCTTCTTGACCTTCGATGGAGTCGGTTCCAACTTCACCGAAAACGTTATCGCGACCAGCCCCTCCGGACATGTCGTCATTTCCATTGCCACCGCGCATTGTGTCGTCGGCGGTTCCTCCAATGAGGGTGTCGTCACCTTCGCCGCCGTCGAGGAAGTCGCTGTCGCCGTCTCCGTTCAGGGTGTCATCGCCTGCTTCACCGGTGATGTTGTCGCCTCCGGCGCCACCGTTTAGTGTGTCAGCCCCCGCGCCGCCGGAAATAAGGTCATTGGCTGTGCCACCGATGATTGTGTCATCACCGTCGCCGCCGTTCAGGGTGTCTTCACCAGGGGTTCCAATAAGCTCATCGTTGCCGGTTCCACCATTCACGGTTCCATCGTTTCCGTTGGTGCCGTCGTAGTCATCGGCTCCATCGCCGAGGTTGATCGTGTTGTTGGAACCGTAGTCAATCACTGTGTCGTTTCCGCCGAGTGCATTTACGGTCAGGTTGTCGGCATCGAGGCAAATTACATCGCCACCACCGGTACCGGTGATCGTTGCGCCATTAACCGTATAGGTGACAGTACACGACGGGTCAACCGCTGCCATTGCTGGCGCCGCAGTAAACAGCCCGGTGATGAGTGTGGTTATTGCTACAAGTGAAACAACTAGCTTCTTCATGGGTTCCCCTTTGATTGCTCATTTAACTGTATACCTTGGGGGTAATTTGCGCGAATTCGCGCAAAAGGGTTTCCAAATCGTTATTTGCTAGAATTTCTAGGTCATGCCGACTTGGCGCAATTGGTAGCGCACCGCTCTTGTAAAGCGGGGGTTGTGGGTTCGAGTCCCATAGTCGGCTCGTGTTGAGCAGAGAAGTCACGCGCAAATCGCTATTCGCGATGGCCGTGGCTTCTTTCCTTTCTGTAGCAGATGCGGCGATGGCCTGGCCTAGAGGCTGTATAGCTTCGCTCCCCAAATCTTCAACGAGGAGAGTTGCATGGACGGTGGATGACGGAGCATCAGCCTCCGCTCTGGGCCGATACGTCAAAATGCTCGAAAAGAATCCAACGGTCAAAATCACCTTTTTCGTACTCTCCGGCGCGCCTGGTTGGAAAACCTATGCAAGTAGGCTCAAAGCCCTTCAAGACAGCGGTCAAATTCAGTTAGCCAATCACACCGCCACACACCGGAAGTTAACTTCTCTCTCTGATGCCAAGATCAAAACTGAACTCATGAAGTGTGAAAACTTCTGCCTAGCTCAATACGGCCAAACAACCAAACCCTATTTCCGCCCGCCCTACGGAGAAATAAATGACCGAGTCATTCGGGTAGCGGCCTCGATCGGATTTACCAAGCCGGTTCTCTGGTATGGATCGTTTGCATCAGGCAGTGGCGTGAAGTCGTCCACGGTATTGAAATCAGCGTCAAAGTGGATTGCCAATGGGCGGATAGTTATCGATCATGCGAACGGATATTGCACCACAAATGTCTTTCCGCAGATTCTGCAGATCTTCCGCTCGCGCAAATTGAAACTGGTGACGATTCGAGAGACTATTGAGCCTCAGTGAAAGTGATGCTCACCGAGTTGATGCAGTAGCGATCACCGGTAGGGGTTTGAGGAGCATCTTCGAAGACGTGGCCTAGGTGGCCGCCACAAGCCGCGCAACGAACCTCGGTGCGAGACATGCCATGGCTGTTGTCTTCGATAAGTTCAACTGCGTCGCCTGCTTTAGGTTCGTAAAAACTTGGCCAACCGCAGTGGGCATCAAACTTGGTCTCGCTCTTGAAAAGCTCGGCTCCACAACCACGGCAACTGAACGTGCCAACGCGATTTTCGTTTAGGAGTGCGCCAGTGCCGGGGCGCTCGGTACCAGCTTCACGCAGGATGTGATACTCGACCGGGCTAAGTTCTTCGCGCCATTCGTCTTCGCTTTTGGAAACCTGATAGTTCACTTACATTCCTCGCTTAGGTATCTGGTACTCGTTTAGACTAAACACTAGTTATGGCTGAAAACTTCCCACAAGACGAGTTCGATCAGGTCGCACCTGCGGCTGGAGCGCGTCGCGCGCGTCGTTCAGGCGGTTCGAAGTTTTTAGAGTTCGTTAGCTACTTCACTGTTTCGGCAATCATCGCCGGTGGCGGACTGTTCGGTTATCAGACTTTCTTCGGCGGCTCTTCGATTGATGTGAACGCTTTGAGCGATAACGGTAAGACCACTACCGATTCAATTCGAATCAACGAAACTACAATTTTTGATGGAGTAGGCCAAGATGGCCTAGCCGGAACCGTGGCTCACAAACTGATTGACAAAGGCTGGAACGTGGTCACCGCTGCCAATGTGCCACTTGGCTTGAAAGCTGAGAAAACGATCATTTACATCAACTCGGATACGCTTCAAGATGCCGCTAAAGCCCTAGTTGGCGATTTGGGTAGCTACACAATCGAAGTTTCTAATCAGTACATTGACCCGATAACGGTCGTGCTAGGTGCCGACTACAAGTAAAAACGGACCAAACCCGTTTGTAACGCTTTCATCAAGGTTGCATATTGGATTAGTTGATATGCCTTTATTAGCGTAGTTTCAGTACTAGGTCGTAATAAAGTCCTTGAGCATCATGCCCTGGGTCGATCTAGGATCGGGATCCTTCCGAACCTTGGCATAAAGCAATACAGGAGATACACATGGCACAAGGAACCGTAAAGTGGTTCAACTCTGAGAAGGGCTTCGGCTTCATTACTCAGGACGGCGGAGCAGACGTTTTCGTTCACTTCTCAGCAATCGGTGGCGATGGCTACAAGGAGCTAAAAGAGAACCAGCGCGTTGAGTTCGACGTAACCGATGGCCCAAAGGGTCCTCAGGCAGCTTCTGTTACCCTGATCTAATCGGCTAACTAAAACTTCCAGAGAGCGGCATCACCCATTTGGGTGGTGCCGTTTTCACTTGCCCGGCACTTGCACT
This sequence comes from Actinomycetota bacterium, assembly GCA_046049565.1. Taxonomy (GTDB): domain Bacteria; phylum Actinomycetota; class Actinomycetes; order Actinomycetales; family Microbacteriaceae; genus Rhodoluna. The sequence goes on along the minus strand of JBJORE010000018.1, from coordinate 4,433 downwards.
CAAGGCAAGAGAGTGCTAAAACTGAATTAGCACTCAAAACCTTAGAGTGCTAAAAACCATTGACTTTCGGGAGAACCCTAAATGCCAAAAATCATTTCTTTTGATGAAGAAGCCCGCCGCGGACTCGAGCGCGGACTAAACATCCTTGCCGACACCGTAAAGGTGACCCTAGGCCCACGCGGACGCAATGTCGTCCTAGAAAAGAAGTGGGGCGCACCTACCATCACCAACGATGGTGTTTCGATTGCCAAGGAAATCGAATTGGAAGACCCACTAGAGCGCATTGGCGCCGAGTTGGTTAAGGAAGTTGCCAAGAAGACCGACGACGTTGCCGGCGATGGAACCACCACCGCAACCGTTCTAGCTCAGGCATTGGTACGCGAAGGGCTACGTAACGTAGCTGCTGGTGCAGACCCAATCAGTCTGAAGCGTGGAATCGAGAAGGCAACCGCCGCAGTAATCGAGCAATTGCTAAAGCAGGCCAAGGCCGTTGAAAGCAAGGAAGAGATTGCGGCAACCGCGTCGATCTCGGCTGGTGACGCACAGATCGGTGAACTAATCGCCGAGGCAATCGACAAGGTTGGCCGTGAGGGCGTTGTAACCGTTGAAGAGTCGAACACTTTCGGTATTGAGCTACAGCTAACCGAAGGTATGCGTTTCGACAAGGGTTACATCTCGGGTTACTTCGTAACCGACCCAGACCGCCAGGAAACCGTTCTAGAAGATGCCTACGTGCTCATCGTGAACAGCAAAGTCTCTAACATGAAGGAACTTCTTCCTGTTGTTGAGAAGGTTATGCAGGCTGGTAAGCCTCTACTACTTATCGCCGAAGATGTTGAGGGCGAAGCTCTAACCACTTTGGTGCTAAACAAGGTTCGCGGAATCTTCAAGTCGGCAGCTGTGAAGGCTCCAGGCTTCGGTGACCGCCGCAAGGCCATGCTCCAGGATATCGCCATCCTTACCGGTGGTCAGGTTATCTCTTCGGAGATTGGCCTAAGCCTTGAGTCGGCAACCATTGATCTACTTGGTCGTGCTCGCAAGGTGGTAATCACCAAGGACGAGACCACCATCGTTGAGGGTGCCGGAGAAAAGGTTGCCATCGATGGCCGCGTAGACCAGATCCGTCGTGAGATGGAAGCCTCAGACAGCGATTACGACCGCGAGAAGCTACAGGAGCGTCTAGCTAAGCTAGCCGGTGGTGTAGCGGTAATCAAGGCAGGTGCTGCCACTGAGGTTGAACTCAAGGAGCGTAAGCACCGCATTGAGGATGCTGTTCGTAACGCTAAGGCTGCTGTTGAGGAAGGCATTGTTGCCGGTGGTGGTGTTGCACTACTTCAGGCTGGCAAGGCTGCATTCGACGACCTAAACCTAGTTGGCGACGAAGCAACCGGTGCAAACATCGTTCGCGTGGCTATCTCGGCTCCGCTAAAGCAGATCGCTATCAACGCGGGTCTCGAGCCTGGTGTTGTTGCTGAGAAGGTCGCCAACCTTCCATCTGGTCACGGCCTAAACGCTGCAACCGGAGAATACGTAGACATGATGAAGGCCGGAATCAACGACCCAGTGAAGGTGACTCGTTCAGCTCTGCAGAACGCTGCATCGATTGCTGGTCTGTTCCTAACCACCGAGGCAGTTGTTGCCGACAAGCCTGAGCCAGCAGCCCCTGCTATGCCTCAGGGCGGCGGCATGGACTTCTAAGTCAAGAATCAAAAAACGGCGGACTCGTGAGGGTCCGCCGTTTTTCTTTGCCTAAATAAAGAGCCGGAGATTGGCCTGTTCAATTTCGTTGTATTGGTGAGCGGCCACGGCTAGGGCACGTCCGACTTCACCAAGTTGTTGTTCAACCGTGTTGGCAGTTAGTCGCCAGCGCTTGACTAGTTCTTGAAAACTCGTTGCGGCAGCTCCTTGCCATGATCCTTCAAGGCTCTGAAGTTGGGAGTATAGAGATTCGACCTCACCTTGCAGCTTGCCGATGGTTACCTGAATGTTGCTGTTTGCAGCGAGTACTTGCTCGCTGTCTACTCTAAAAATCGTCATAGGAACTATGTTGTCGATTTCGAAACGGCAGCGAACGAATTACAAAAAGCTGGGGAAAACCTAAGGCAGTTCGATTCGCATGGTGGTGCCGCCACCGGGAGTCTCAAGCGCAACAATCGTTGCCTTGTGGCGCTCAATTATGGTCTTCACAATCGCAAGACCTAGACCTGAGCCACCAGTTTCACGGTTGCGAGAATTATCGGCTCGGAAGAAGCGCTCGAAAACCTTTTCACGAAGTTGGGCTGGAATACCTTCGCCGCGGTCACGCACTTCAATCACGGTCTTATGACCCTGAACGCCAAGGACAAGTTCCACAGTGCCGCCTTCTGGGCTAAACCGGCTGGCGTTAGCAAGCAAATTAGTGAGTACCTGCCTCATCGCGAGTGCATCAACTTTTGCCTTCACATGGTGGTTCTCGTCGAGAGTTTCACCGTCAAAGTTCGTAACCACAATTTTGCGTTTATATTCAGCAACCGAAGCGTCTTTCGCTGAATCACGAGCGATGGGAACTAGGTCGGTTTCAACCATGGCGAGTTCAGTTGCTTCATCCAAGCGGGCCAGGGTAAGAAGGCTTTCAACCAGACCGCCCATTCGGATGGCTTCGGCTTCAATACGACCCATAGCGTCATCGAGGTTTGCTTTGTCTTTCAGGGCGCCCATTCGATAAAGTTCGGCATATCCGCGCACCGAAGCCAGGGGAGTGCGAAGTTCGTGTGAGGCATCGGAAACAAATCGACGCATCTGATCGAGGGCTTTGCCTCTAGAGTCCAACGCTCCCTGGATGCTTTCGAGCATCGAGTTCAGAGCCTTGTTGATTCGACCGACTTCGGTCTTCGCGGAGCGTTCTACCAATCGACTTCCAAGGTCTCCAGCGGCAACTGCCTCAGCCGTTCGCTCTACTTCTTTCAATGGGCGCAGTGCTGACGTGATGGTGAGCCAAATTGCCAGGGCACTCAGAATTAGCAACAGAAGCCCGAACCCCGCACCGATGTTTCGATACTGGGCAATGAGCGCGTGGTTGTTGGCAACCGGCAGAGCAACTACCAGTGAACCGGGCGAGCCGGTGGTTGGAACGGTGACGATTCGCCAGCCTCGATTGTCGTCGATTCCTGCGGTTGGAACTCCACGCTCATCAATCTCGAATGGAATTCCGGCAATCCGGGTGACTTCTGGAAGCGTGAAGTTGCTTAGGTTTGGGAACTTACGATTCGGGTTTGATCCGGAGAAAAAGCCAGTGAGGAGATTTCCCTGAGGGTCCAGGTAGGCAATGTAGTAATCGCTGGGGAGGTCTGGAAGCGTTAGCTGGCCGGTGCTAACGCGCACCGAAATTTGGTCGGGAAGCTCATCGCTGAGGGCTTCGGCGCTAGCCAGCAAAATGGTGTCGGTGTTTCGCTGCATGTAGGTAGCCAGAAGCGAAATGGTGCCCGCGCTCGAGATGATTAGAAGCAAGCCGATAATGGCAACCGACAGAGCGGTAAGTTTGGCGCGCAGGGAAACCCTGGACCAGCCACTGGCTAGCTTCTGATTCATGCGACTACTTCTTTTTAGTGGACTTGAACATGTATCCGTGGCCACGCTTGGTTAGAAGCACAGGCTCGCTGGTTAGCGGGTCAAGTTTCTTGCGAAGGTAGGACACGTATGATTCGACGATACCCATTTCGCCGTTGAAGTCATACTCCCAGACGTGGTCCAGAATCTGTGCCTTGGATAGCACGCGGTTTGCGTTCTCCATTAGGAAGCGCAGAAGCTGATACTCGGTAGGGGAAAGTTCAATCGGGGTTTCGTTCACGAACACTTCGTGGGCGTCTTCGTCGATGCGAACTTCACCGACTTCGATGACACTCTTCTCTACCGAAGACTGCTTGGTGCGTCGAAGGATTGCGTTGATTCGGGCGATGATTTCATCGATGCTGAATGGCTTGGTCATGTAGTCGTCGCCACCGACAGTGAGGCCGGTGATTTTATCTTCGACCTCGTCGCGAGCGGTTAGGAATAGGACCGGGGCCATGATGTCCATGGAGCGTAGCTTCTTGGTAACTGAGAAGCCGCTCATATCTGGAAGCATTACGTCTAGGAGGATTAGATCAGGTTTGCCTTTTTCTGCGGCCACAACGGCATCGTTACCGTTGCCTACGGCCAAAACCGAGAATCCGGCAAATCGTAGACCGCTGGCAAGCAGGTCGCGAATGTTTGGTTCATCATCTACTACGAGAATCTTGATTGGTTCCATACCTGAGAGTTTCCTCCGTGAACCTGTGAGAATGCTGAACGTTTGTTGGGGGTTTTCTGCGTGGTTAGAGCGAGTGCGCGTCTAGGATTTCGTAACTGTATCCCTGTTCAGCCAAGAATCGCTGGCGATTCTGAGCGAAGTCTTGGTCCACGGTGTCACGCGAGAT